>NZ_AFGF01000014.1 GCF_000219125.1 Acetonema longum DSM 6540 | reverse complement strand
CCCTTCGAGTCTGCTGGCGCATCTCTCCGACGAGTCGCGCGTCCCGCTCTTTTTGGTGCGCTCATCTCCTTACCTTCCACTTAGCATCATTTTTAAACTTGCAAACTTCAAGATTATTCACTGAATATAAGCAGCCGGCTAAAACCGACTGCTTTCCTGGTTAAATAAAAGGATTTCCTAACCTGTCTGCCTTGTCCCTATAGACGCGGATGTGTCGAGGAAGGGAAAATGAAAGATTATAGCGAATATTTTAAATTAACAACGCACAGAGGAGGGCTGCTTATGAAAAGAGATATTCTTGTTCCGTTCGATGGCTCCCCCAATGCTCTTATGGCATTGCGCTTTGCCATTCCATTGGCCAAGTCACTGCAGGAAAAAATAGTTGTCCTAAATGTTCAGCCTGATCTCCGGACTCCGAATGTTAAGCGGTTTTTTAGTGAGCAGGACGTTAGGGATTATCAGCAACAGATGTATCGCGAAGCAATAGAACCGATTGAAAAAGAGCTGGCGGAGGCGGAAGTCGATTATGAACTCCGGTTAAAAATCGGCGACCCGAAGGAGATTATTCTTAAACAGGCCTATCCTTTCGATTCCGAGCCGCAATGCTCGACTGTGGGAGTGCGCATGATCATTATGGGCTCCCGGGGCATGCATCCGATACTGGGCGGCGTATTAGGCAGCGTCAGTTACGGGGTGGTAAACGCCGCGCCCTGCCCGGTAACCATTGTGCCGTACTCTTGCGAGTAGGCATGGGGCAAGGCGGCGATAGAAGTGCAGGGGAGAAGGGGACGGCTTTACCGTCCCCTTCTCCCCTGCTATAGTGTCCAATTTCTAAGCTTTTATTTTTTTGGCAATGATGCGGTTTAATGCATGACGGTGCGGCACTCCCGCCGAGTTGCAGTCAATAATGCTCTCCTCATATCGCAGGATCTCCCAGTCATGATAGTACCTAGCCAGATCGCCGGATTCATAGAAAAATTCGTTTGGCTCCCAATCCGGCGCCACCGGAATGAATGGCTTTTCCACAAAAACGAGATGGGCATTCAGCCCTCCAACGTTCGTCCGTTGTTTGTATTTGTCAAAATGTTTTTGCCGTTGCTCCAGAGGTAAGAACTGAAGTGATCCGTGAGAATAGATAACATCATAAGTCCCAGCCGGTGCGTAGCCAATCATATCTGTCTGAAGAACATTCACCGCATAGCCCGACATCTGACTATACTGCCTGATTTTTTCTGCGCCTGGAATTGAAACCTCCAATGCGTCCACTTGAAAACCGTATTTTGCAAAATAGACGGCATCCCGTCCTTCGCCGCTGCCAATGTCCAACAGTCGCTTATTCGCTGTATTATTCCCTGCAAGTCCGGCAACTTGTTCGGCGAGCTCTGAGGGCTGCATTCCCCAATAGTATTCTTCTTTCTGATATTCCGCATCATACGGACCCGCCTGACCGATAAGGCTTTTTCCGGTCAGCAGGTAATCAATGGATACATTGAGCAGTTTCGCCAGCAACGGCAGCAGCAAAGTATCTGGCCAGGCTGCCCTGTTCCCACTTAGAGATAGCCTGTGGGGTCACATTCAGCATGGCGCTGATTTTTTCTTGCGTATAGCCTTTTTCTTTCCTGAGTGAGGCAACCCGCCGCCCAAATTCATTATCGTAATGGCCCATACTTTTCCTTCCTTTTTGAGATGCTCTGACAATCTCATTGTAAGGTAACCACTACTTTAAGTCTAGCAAAGCATGGTTGCAAGCAAATGCCGGAATTCAACTGCCGGTTGATTTTTGTACTTCCAGGTCAGTATTATCATCGCACACAGTGTCCTTAAGTGGCGTTACAATCTACCCGATAAACTTAATGGCTGGCCAAAGCTACTGGCCTGTTTATTTTTTCGGCAGAAATTGGCGCATCTCTTAACCGCAAGCGCCTACACAATAGGGAGGATGCTCTATGATACCAGAACCCGTTATAACCGAACCGTTTTTAGCTGATCGCCCCCATTCCTGGTTTAGATTTTTCGCTCGGAAGATGGATTTGATATTATTCGGCTTCTCTCTTGGTATAATAAGAGCCGCCATTTTCGGTACAGATGAGGCAACGGCACCGTTCAAAGAGCTTATAATGGTCATGCTGATGTCTATTGTACTAGAATCGGTTTTACTAAGTCTATTCGGCACAACGCCCGGAAAGTGGCTCTTTAATATTCGTATCGTTAATGCAGAGAGCGGAACGAAACCATCGTTGAGTCAAAGCCTGCGGCGTTCGGTTAAAGTTTGGTTGATCGTAAGTGGCTGGGCTTCCCCTTCGTTGAGTTGGTTGCCATGAATATAGCGAGAAACGATTTGCTGAAAAACGGGATCAGCTCATGGGATGTGGATTGCGGAACCCAGGTTAAACACGGTCCGCTGAATCGGATGCGGTATATCGGAATATTTATTTTCATATTGGGCTGGCTGCAAATTCTGATCAGGCACGCCGCTTTAAATGCGGCAATGTAAGGAACGGCAGGGTCGGATTGCATCAAGCATTAAGTAGCTATTTTATCAGATCGATCCATTCCCCATAACCCTCTTCTTCCATTTTATCGAGTGGAATAAAGCGCAGGGAGGCGCTATTCATGCAATATCGCTGACCGCCCCGGTCTTTGGGCCCGTCGGGGAAAACGTGCCCCAGGTGGCTTTCGCTGTGGCGGCTGCGTACTTCGGTGCGTTCCATGGAATAACTTTTATCCTGCTTGGTGGTGACTGCTTCTGAATGAATCGGCCGGGTAAAACTTGGCCATCCGGTGCCTGAGTCGTACTTGTCCCGGGAACTGAACAGAGGCTCGCCGGTGACGACGTCCACATACAGGCCTTTTGCATGGTTGTCCCAATATTCGTTGGCAAAGGGCGGCTCTGTTCCGCAGGACTGGGTAACCTGATATTGGGTGTCGGTTAGTTTCTCTCGTATTTCTTCCCGGCTCGGTTTGGCATAGGTCCTCTGGTGGGTTGGAACAGGATGTGACGGGTCCTGACCCTTGGCTCCGGGGTCCTGATCGAGGCTGGAAAGATCAATGTGACAGTAACCGTTGGGATTTTTCGCGAGATATTTCTGATGATATTCCTCGGCCGCATAATAGTTGCGAAGCGGCAGCACTTCCGTGACTATCGCTGAGGAATATTTTTTCTGTTCCTGGGCGATGGCCTGATCGATGATTGCTTTATCGGCAGGCTCCTGATAGTAGATGCCGCTGCGATACTGGCTGCCCCGATCATTCCCCTGCCTGTTTACAGAGGTGGGGTCGACCACTTTAAAAAAATAGGTCAGCAGGGTGGCCAGGTCAATCTGCCCTGGATCATATTGCACATAAACCGTCTCCGCATGACCGGTGCTGTTGTAGCAGACCTGCTCGTAGCTGGGTTTTTCCGTATTCCCGTTGGCATAACCCACCTCGGTGTAAACAATCCCGCTCAGCTTATCCAGGTATGCTTCCAGTCCCCAGAAACAGCCTCCCGCCAGCCATATTTCCCGGTGGCCCGCATCAAGCGGCGGTTGACCTTGGCTGTTTGCTGCTCCGCTTTTGTTTTCCATTCTCATCACACAACCCTTCGCTAACGTTTCGGTGATAGGTATAGGATGCCCGCAATAGACAGAAATTCCCCAAGAGAGATTCATGATATAGCTTATTCAACTGTTTTTCATCACAGCGCTGCGGTGCGGTGTTATAACTAAGGATGGCTTGGTCTTAGGCTCCGGCATGCCTTTGATTTGGTCTACCCCCTGATCTTTCTTTTTCAGCTCATCTAGATCGCCACAATCCAGAACCCGCACAGGACAGCCGGTGACACATACCGGCTTTTCTCCTTTTGCCAGCAAGTCTTGGCACATGTCGCATTTACCGGTTTTGCCGGTTTGGGGGTTAAACTGGGGTGCGCCGTAAGGACAGGCTGTCACGCATTGACGGCAGCCAATGCATTTCGTCGGTTCAATGCAGACAATCCCGTCGTCGCTGCGTTTCTGCATCGCTCCGGTGGGGCATTGCTTAACACAGGCCGGCTCGGCGCAATGGTTGCAGCTCATGGACAGCCAATAGGCGTAGACGTCGTTTTTCAGGCCGCTGCCGGTTTGCCGGTAGCCTCCGCCGGCAAATTCCTGAACTTTCCGGAAGTTTTGTCCAACGGCTAAGTCATTTTTATCTTTACAGGCTATTTGGCAGGTAAGACAGCCGATACAGCGGTCTTGCCGGAAGTAGAAGCCCATTTGCTTCGACATATCTTTCTCCTCGTGTCCTTATGCTTTTTCGATCTGTACCAGATTGGTATGCTGGGGATTCCCTTTAGCCAGCGGTGTAGGATGATACTTGGTGATAGTATTGATGTTGCCGCGCCGGTCAATCCCCTGGCTGTCAGGGGACCACCAGGCTCCTTGGGGGATGGCGGCCACACCCGGCATTATGCGGGGAGTTACCTTGGCCGCAATGATCATCGCGCCGCGGTCATTGAATACCTTAACCTGCTCACCATTCATGATGCCGCGCTCCTCGGCATCGCCGGGGCTGATCCATACTTCCTGCTTTCCGGCCTCCTCCATCCAGGGAATGTTATCAAAGGTGGAATGGACGCGCTGTTTGCAGTGATAGCCGATACATTGCAGGGGATATTTTGCTGTCAGCGGCGAATCCGGCCCTTCCCAGGCAGATATATACTTGGGCACGGCCGGAACCTCCCGCGCGTTGTTCTTTTCCCATAACCGGGGTGAAAAGATTTCTATTTTGCCGGAGGGAGTCTGAAACGGATGATGAACAGGGTCCGCGATTTGCTGTTCATAGGCAATGACCGGTTCTGGCGGCGCTGCCTTGTAGATGCCCTGACGGCGGAAATCTTCAAAGGCGGGAAAGCGGGGATCTTTATCCTGGGCGGCTTTGACACACTCACGCAGCCAATCCTGTTCCGTTTTGCCTTCGGTGAACTGATTGCCGAAACCCAGCCGGTTTGCCAGTTCACTGGTTATCGTATAGATATCCTTACACTCATACATAGGCTCTACCACCTTTTGATGGTAGATGGCATAGCCAATGCCTGAGCTGTAGGTCGTAATATCTTCCCGCTCGAAATGAGTTACGTCCGGCAAGAGAATATCGGCAAATTTAGCGCTGGGCGTCATAACCACGTCATGCACCAGAATAAATTCGCATTTGGATTCATCCTGAAGAATCCTGGCGGTTCCGTTGCAGTCTGAGTGCTGGTTAATGAGGATGTTCGACGCGTAGCTCCAGATCATTTTTATATCGGTCGCGAGTCCGGCCGCTCCCTGCACTCCGTCGGCGGCTGTCATTTCTTTGCCGCGCAGAATGGCTTCCGGCCACATATAGCAGGAGATAGAAGCCTTAACAGGATTCGTTCCGGCCGGCACCCAGCCCATTGGTACTTTGTGCCCGCCGAGACGCAACCCCGGCCCGCCTCCTTTCTTGCCAAGGCTCCCGGTCATAGCCGCCAGCACAGGCAGAGCCCGCACCGGCTGCTCGCCATAGGCATGGCGCTGCCAGCCCAGGCCTTGCAAGAGGCAGGCCGGTTTCGTCCGGCCAATTTGGCGAGCCAGCCTGACGATGCTGTCACGGGGTATCCCGGTGATTCGTTCGGCCCACTCCGGCGTTTTCACGATCTTGTCATCGCTTAAGCCAAAGAGATAGCTTCGATAGGAATGGCCGGCCGGGATGCCCGGAGGCATATGTTCTTCGTCAAAACCAAGGCAATAGGTATCCAGGAAGGTCTGGTCGTGTAGAGTTTCCGTGAGCATGACATAGGCCATAGCATCGATGAGGGCGTTATCAGTAGTTGGCCTGATCGGAATCCATTCGTCGGCCAGGGCGGATGCCGTGTCGCTATAGCGGGGATCAACCACCACTATCTTAGCGCCTTTGTCTTTCGCCAGCTTTAGATAGTAGGCGGCGCCGGCGCCGCCCATCCGCGTTTCCGCCATATTTTCCGCAAACAGCACGATTAGCTTTGCATTGACCAAATCGTCAGGGCTGTTGCCTTCTGCTACGCCGTAAGTATAGGGCGCGCTATAGCTGAAACAGGCTGAACTGTACGTGTTATAATAGCCCAAATAGCCGCCGAACATATGAAGAAACCGCGGCAGGGCGCCGCCCATATCCGGCGTGATCCAGGACTGGCTGATTTGGCCGTATACACCTGTGCCATAAAGCAGGTGTATGGCTTCATTGCCGTACATCTGCTTTATGCGCTGCATTTGCCCGGTTATGGTATCGAAGGCTTCATCCCAGCTGATACGGTTAAATCTTCCTTCCCCCCGTTCTCCGACCCGTTTCATGGGATATTTCAAACGATCCGGATCGTACAGCCGCTGTCTCTGAGCCCGTCCTTTCAGACAAGCCCGGGCTTGAGGAAACTGATCTGTATCAGGCGAATCGTCGGTGGTAAGCTGGATCAGGATGCCTTCTTTTACATGGGCTTTTAATAAACAACGGCCGCCACAGTTGTGAATACAGCTGGTTGGAATGATTTTTGTATTGTCTTGATCCATTTATATCTCCAATAATCTATTCAACGTATTCATTTTGCACCGGCATGGGGTTTCGCATTCAACTGCCGTAAAACGCCGTTCTTTCTTGCCATTTGCAGCCAGCCGATTTCTCCGGCCAGCCTGTATAAGAACCGGGGGATTTTAGGGGTGACAAGCACATCCCCGTGCTCTTTGAAATCGTTGATACGAATTGTTTCACAGAGTGAATATAAGGCTTCATGGACATTTGCCGCAGGACCTTTTTTCATATTCTTGCTTACTGACGGCAAAAAACCGCCGCAGCCAATGCCGATACCGTATCCCCAACCCAGTCCGGCGCGATCTGCAAAGCTGCGCAGCATGCGTAAAGCCAGCGTATTGTGTTCCGCTTCATAAAAACCGCAGTTGCAAATTGCATAAACCACAGGCAGCGGCGAATTCGACGTCTTGGCCGACTGCTGTATAAGCATGAGTAATTTTACCAGTGGAGCAGGAAGCGAATCTACATAGAGAGGGAAGACAATCAACAGTATCTCCGCCTCCAGGATATCAGCGATTGTTTCCGGGGCTTTCTCCGACTGGATCAGTTTCGTTGCCTGAAAGACATCGATCTTGACGCCCAGAATTTCTTCCGTCTTTTCTATCAGCATACCGGACACGCTGCCCGCTGCCTTGGGGCTCCCGTTAATTGCTGCAATACGTTTCATTCGCTCACCTCCGCTGCAAAAATTCGCCCCAGCCTAGATACGGCCTCCCGGCAGTCATCCGCATATTGCATGGTAAAACAGAAATGCTTTGGCGGCCGCAGATTCAGCGCATTCCGTCCGGCTAATGCCCGAAAGATTTCGCGTTCTTCCTCTGTGCTGTCGCCGTATCCGAGGACGACCCAATCGGGGAACCTTTCATAGCGCATCTTATGATGCATTTGTCCGTGATATATTGCAAAAGACGGTGATATATTGGGGATATCCCGGTCAAGAAAAGCCTTGATATCAGGACTGAACCCGCCGTAGACGATTTCAGAAAGTATTACTACGGCATCAGACTGCATTTGGATACGTGATATTTCAGTGGCACAGTCATTAGTGATAACGCAAAGCCCCGGAGTCTTGACCCAACACCCGAAGCATCCCAGGCATGGCTTCATTTCGTCCTGATTCAGCACTACTGTTTGTACCGTATGGCCTGCTTGTTCTAAAGCCGTTTCCACTTGCGCGCGCAGGGCAAATCCTTTGATTGCAGCGCTATTCCGGTCGCATAGGACAAGAATCTTCATTGCCTTCTCTCCTCATATATAAGCAATCTTAAATACCCAAAAATAAAGACAACTATATTCACCTCATATTATACTTGTATATAATATGAGGCGGTAGTTGTCAAACAATAATTCTTGCAAAATGGCAATCCAGCCATCTTGGTTACGATTTTTCACAAAGGCATCGCAGCCAGAAAGATTATTTCGTGGCGAGTTTCGCTCCCATGGCAAAAGCTTTATCACAATCTTCCGGGAATACTTCTTTCCGTCTTGCCGCTTTTTTCTCCGGGTCAAAACGAGGGGCTACCATCTTTGAATAGTCCTCAAACTGGCAGGTATCAAAACTGTGCATAGTCTCAGCGCGACCGAAAGTAAGCCGGAGCATTGTTTCATTCAAAATGAGATGCTGCGCAAATCCAGATTCTTTGAACTGTTCCTCGGTAACACCCATGGTATAAATAAACCCGGTTGGAAGAGTGCCGGGAAAAAGCGATTGGGGCGGGTCGGTATACATCAGATATTGAAAAACCAAACGGTCCATAAATGATGCCATCTCGCCGGTTACCCTGCCAAGATAAATAGGAGATCCTAAGATCATCGCATCCGCTTGCTCCACTTTAGCAAACACTGAGGCCAAATCATCCGGTATGGGACATCGGCCATAGTTTCTTCCATCTTTGGTTTTACATGCAAAACAGCTGATACATCCTTTGTAGCTGAGATCATAAAGATGGATCAGTTCCGTCTCAGCTCCCTGTGATGCAGCCCCCTCCAAAGCTTTATTGAGCAGCGTGGCTGTATTCCAGGTCTTTCTCGGGCTTCCGTTGATTGCTAACACTTTCATGTAACTTCTCCTCCTCGCTTCCAAAGTATTCCATTGTCTCGCTATCTTAAGCATACTCTCGCTGAAAACTATTGCCAGACTATCTGCAGGGGTTTCCGATCCACCAGCCTTTTATAGGCATATTGCGGATATCCTACCATGACTGCGCCGGTTACGCTCATGTTCTCCGGCAAGTTCAACAGATCAAGCAACGGCTGATAATTGGCGACGGCACAAGCTTCGACAAATCCTGCCCAGCAGGTTCCAAGCCCAATGGAGGACGCGTAAAGCTCCGCGTAAGACAGTGAGAAATGAGCATTGTCCCGGCCAGTGGGCAAAAAGCTTTTGTCGGCCATGGCCACAACAAGACAAGGTGCATCACGCAATATAACATCCTTGCCGGATTGCCGGAAGCTGGCTATTTGGGCAGTCAACGGCGCTTCATAGGAGGACCCGGCCCAGGGAGGGGTTTTCAGTGCTTTCTCCACCCAGTCGATAACAGCAGCGGTAATGCTTCGTAACGTATCCGAATGATCAATGACGCGATAAGCCACCCCCTGCGAATTGCTGGCGGTCGGCGCAAAGCGGGCGATGTCGAGAAGCTGCCTGATTTTTTCCCGCGAAACGGCGGTCTTCTGGTATGCCCGGACGGATCTCCGGCTGCGAAGAAATCTCGCCGCAGCATCCGCATCCCAGACCGGCATTTTTTCTAAAGGCGGCTGTCCGGCCAAAGGTGAGTGCACGTTGTCCAGTGCTTCCGTGGGACAGATCGCCACACAGTGACCACAGGCAATGCAATGCTGCCCGCTGACCATCGGACCATATTGCCCCATGCCGATAACCCCTACAGGACAGACCTGGGCGCAATGGCCGCACTTAATACATTTTTCCTGATCAACCTGTATCAAATCCATATATCTTTTCCTCCCCATTTAGATTGTGCTTGATCTTTCTCTTTTCATTGTATATTATTTAATTGAAAAAGAAAGTATGCACTTTAATGTTAGATACTATACAAAAGGAGAGTATTATGCCCAATTGTACGATGAATGAATGCGGCAAGTCCGTCGTATATACTTTATCCGTAGTTGGCGGCAAGTGGAAATGGATTATACTCGCTATATTATTTGAGAACGGCGTACAACGATATGGAGAAATCAAAAAAAGTGCGTCTGCGATTACGCACAAAATGTTGAGTCAACAGCTTAAAGAATTGGAAGCCGAGCAGTTGATCCTGCGGGAAGAATATCATCAGATTCCCCCAAAGGTGGAATACTCCTTGACAGAGAAAGGGAAAACCTTGATCCCGATCATACAGCTGATGGCGGATTGGGGAACAAAATACAAACCCTCTAAGTGATTAGCCTAACCTGCCCTAGCCATTTAAACTACCCACGCCATTAGGCGTGGGCAGTTTAAATGGAAGCAGTGGAGACGGGATAAATCCATCAGACAGATGGATTTATAACAACCAGCCTCCCGGTGGAAATGAACTGCTAATTCCCGAGAACGGCCAAGCGCTCTTGGGCAATCTTGATATATTCATCATCTTGCGTTGACGCATAGAGTATGAATTTATGGTAAGATTCGGCGGCTTCGGGAAGACGCCCCGCTTTTTCACAAGCGACCGCCTTCTGGTAATAGGCTTCAGCATAATGCGGGTCCAGAGCGATGGCCCGGTTATAGGTAACAATAGCCCGGGTATAGTCGCCTTTATCGGCGTAAGTAATGCCACGATTATAGTATGCCATGGCATCTTTCGGATTTAATAGAATGGCTTGGTCAAAGTCAGCAATTGCCCGGTTATACTGCCCTTTCTTCGTATAAGCGATGCCGCGGTTGTTGTAAGCTGTGGCGCGCTTTGGCTCCAAAGCGATTGCCTGAGTATGATCGTCGATAGCCTGGTCGTACTGGCCTTTCTTTTTATAAAGCATGCCGCGGTTGTCATAAGCCGCGACGTGCTTCGGATTCAAAGCGATGGCTTGAGTATAGTCGGCGATGGCCCGGTCATATTGGTCGTTTTTCCCATAAGCATTGCCGCGGTTGTAATAGGCGCCGGCATTCTTTGGATTCAGAGCGACAGCCTGACTGTGGTCGGCAATAGCCTGATCATAGTGGCCTTTCGCATAATAAGCGACGCCGCGGTTATTATAGGCACTGGCAAACTTCGGATTCAAGGCGATGGCTTGATCATAGTCGGCGATGGCCCGATCATAATCCCCTTTTTTGATATATACAATACCCCGGCTATTGTAGGTTTCCGGCACCTGGAGTTGCAGTGCAATCACCTGGCTGTAGGCAGCAATGGCATGGTCGTAATCTCCCTGAGCGGCATATGCAGTTCCTTGCTGATACCACTGCTCAGCGGTAATTTCGCTTTCCGCCTCAGCGGTTGCGGCAGAAAGGACCAACATAGAAATCAGAAAGACAGAAAGAGTTAGGGTGATACGGCGGATAAGGTTTTCCAGAGTAAAGATCGGGTTCATAAATATACCTCCAAATAGAATGCAGATTTTAACAATACTATACGCCTAAAACAGCCTGCCGCTTTTTCACTATAGCATCTTAAACATTTAACCGCTTATAGAGGTAGGCGCACATCCGGCTTATCCTTTCGAATATACCTTTTCAAGTAAGTCGGATTCAAACATGTCCCCGGGAGAGATTACAATCTCACTCCAGGGGATATCGTCACCATATCTTTCGGTAAGCTTGCTTTTTACTATCGGATGATTGAAATCAAATTCTTTTAATGTCTTTAATTGCCCTATTTCAATGCCTAAAGCTCTGTAATAGATTTTCCAAACCAGTTCGGAGCAATATAATTTATCATCCGACCAGCCAAAATAAAGATCGTAATCTCTTCCCTGGAAAGCTTCCCCCGCTTTTTTCATTTTAGCCAGGATTTCAGGGGTGAGTATCTGATTTGAGTTTTTAAGTCGTTTTACAACAAAATGACTGTTCTGTCCTCTATTAATCCATGACTCCAGGGGAGTTAACTGAACCGTCTGGATTGCTTCATAGACATAATACTTGCCCTTAATTTTGCAGATTATGCCCATGTGACTGTAGTTAGAATGAGTTGCTTGTTGAATAGCCGCGCTTTGGGATGATCTCGAAATTTGAAATATGATGTCTCCATCTTGGAATTTAGAGTAATCGGTTGGGTAAAGAAGAAAAACGATAATACACAATAAAATAAACCCTATAGGAATTAAATATTTCCTCATGCTTAACAAGCTCCTCATAGTCTATCTGTCTGGGGTTTACCGCCGGTGTGATAAAGATCCTGCGGGTAATGTGTCTCCCGTAACGGCCAGGAGCTGCTTTCCTGGTTCCTAATTCTCAATTCCCAGCCGTGCTTCCACGCCATCATGGTAATAATGCTTTACCTCCCGCATCTCGGTTACCAGATCGGCAGCCTGCAGCAGTTCAGGCGGGGCGCCGCGGCCGGTCAGGACAAGTTCCACTGTCTCACGCTTGCCGCGAATAATCGCCTGCACCTGTTCCCAGGTTGCCAGGCCGAAGAACAGCGCCACATTGATTTCATCCAGTATCACCAGATCATACTCCCCGCTGCCGACGGCCTGTTTGGCCCGATCGACACCCCGGCGCATCGTGTCGAGATAGTCCCGGGGAGGCTGGCCTGGCGGAAAGACAACTACGTCTTCGCCCCATTTGGCCAGTTGGGCCGCGCTCAGCATCCCCTCGTGAGCGACAAAGAAGGGTTTCCCCATGGTCTCCACGGTCAGATCAGGCGAAAGCCCGGCTAAAACGGCATGCTCACTGTATGTTTTATTTTTCATAAACTGCAGCAGCAAAACCCGTTTGCCGGCCCCCAAAGACCGGATCGCCAGTCCGATAGCCGCCGTGGTTTTTCCTTTTCCTTTGCCGTTGCCGGTATAGACTTGCACATAGCCTCTGGACATTTGCTTCCTCCTCGAATTGGCAAGTTCCTGCAAATCGAAACGTCTGCAGGAACTTTATCATTTTACCCTTTGCCTTTATAAAGAATATTGTTTGAGGCTTTCCAGCCAATCCCCTTTACGTTTGAACAGGGACTCAATATTTGAATTGGCGATAAACCCATCGACACCATCGGAAAGATAGCTCGCCACCAATGAATGCGCTTTAGCCAGTGCATCATGATGCTCTGTCATAAAATCTTTCAACCCTTGTTTATCGCCGCTCAGGATATATAATGAGATAACTCTTTCAGCGCCTATCGCTATATTTGCTGCGGCGAACAATAAGAGACTCCCCATGGTCAAGAGCGAAATGATGGATTTCATGGTCTCCCTCCTTGCGGTGGTTTACATTTTGTCATGATTGGTATTCTGAACCCAAGATTTGTACTCATTATACGATAAATTACCATGTAAATACAAAAGTACCGGCAAATATCAAAACATTTGCCGGTGCCTCAATGTTATTCCCAGTCCAGGGCAATATCACCATTGCTTTTTAGTCAAACCTCTATCTCCATAAGGTGCAAAGGAATCAAACACAATACGGGGCATCCGTTTTTCAGGAGTACTGCGTAATAAATAATGTTTCATTGGTATCCACGCCTCACCGCCAACAGTATTCCACACAATAGGTATTTAAGCATTCTCTTCCAACATAAGGTGAGTCCTTTTTTAACACAAGCCTAACATCCATTTAACATCCGGGTTCCACTCCGCTGCTATAATAAAGCTACCAAGGGGGAGGGAGCAATGATCATGAAAAAAAGTATGGTTAAAGGAATCTGTCTGGGACTGGTCAGCATGCTGCTGCTGGCGGGCTGTGGTTCGCAGAACTCAACGGCGCCGGCGGCGGACGGCAAGAAGGTCCGGATTGAATACTGGCATGTTAACGCCGAGACCCAGGGAGGCAAGACGGTTGAGCAGCTGGTCAAAGACTTTAACGCCCAAAGCAAGACTGTGGAAGTCGTGGCCCGCTATAATCCGGATATGTATAAAGGCCTGATGCAGAATTTGCAGGCTGAGGCGGCGACGGAAAAATCGCCGGCTGTGGTGCAGATTGGCTGGGCTTTCTTAGATTACTTTTCCAACAACTTCCGCTATGTTGCACCTCAGACAATCATTGACGCGCATTTTCCCCAGGACAAAACCTTTTTACAGGATCATTTCCTGCCCAATGTTATGGGCCTGGCCAAGAACAGCCGGAGCAGCCAGGTAGGGCTGCCGTATTCGCTGAGTACACCGGTGCTGTATATCAACCGGGACCTGCTGCGTCAGGCCGGCCTGGATGAGAACGGACCGAAAACCTGGGAAGAGCTGATCAAATTTGCTAATACGATCAAGGCAAAGACCGGAAAATACGGCTTTTATATGCAGGAGCCGGCCGATAACTGGGCGCAGCAGGCCTTGATGGAGAGCAACGGCGCGCGAATGATGACCAACGGTAAGGCCAGCTTTGCTTCCGATGAAGGTATCCGGGCTTATGAGGCCTACGCCGACATGGTGGTCAACCAAAAATCGGCCCTGCATATTTCCTGGGGCGAAGGGGTACAGTCCTTTATTGACGGCAATGTAGGCATGCTGTACACGACGATTGCCCAGCGGGCCAATGTGCAAAAAGGCGCCACCTTTGACGCGGCGGCGGTTAGTTCGCCGGCCTGGCAGGGCAAGGCGAAGCGGCTGCCCGCGGGGGGGTGTTTCCTGGCCATCACCGCGCAGACCGAAGCCGAGCAGAAGGCGGCCTGGGAGTTTACCAAATTTCTGTACAGCGTAGAGTCAATGGCTGCCTGGACGAAAGGAACCGGCTATGTGCCGCCGCGCAAAGACGTAGCCGAAGCCGAAAACGGCCTGAAAAGCTTCCTGGCCGAAAACAAAATGATGGCGGCGGCAACCAGCCAGATGGACGGGGTCGTATCCTGGACCTCCTTCCCGGGAGATGCCGGGCTGCAGGCGGAACAATTGCTGCTGGATGTCCGGGACCGGATCTTAAGCGGCAGCATTTCGGCCCGGGAGGGACTGACCCAAACCCAGACCAAGATCAATGAGTTGTTAAAATAGCGACCGTTCGGCAGAATGCGTCTGGACGCAATGCCGGCTGGCGTAGGCGCGGCGGTGTCGGAAGGCGCCGCCGCTGCTTTCATTGACGGCGACGGCGGCAGGTCGCCTGAGGGGAGGTAAACAATGAAACCGGAGAAAGCAGGGTCCCGTTTGATCAACGGGGACAACTGGATCGCTTTTAGCTTTATCCTGCCTTCACTGCTCGTTTTTGCGGTATTTATGTTTTATCCGTTGTTTTATACCGCGTATTTAAGCTTTTTCGACTGGAATATGATTAAGCCGGTCAAGGTCTTTGTCGGCTGGGGCAATTACCTGGTCTTGTTCCAGGACCCGCTGACCTATACGGTGCTGAAAAATACGGCGGCCTATATCGCCATTTTGCTGCTGCTGAACTGCGCCGCGCCCTATGCCCTGGCATTTATCCTGTCCTTTGTAATCGAACGCGGCCTGGGGTTTTACAAAAGCGCGTTTTTTCTGCCCAGCGTGATTTCGCTGGTGGTGGGTTCGATCCTGTATTTATGGATCTTGAACCCGATCTCCGGTCCGGTGGCGCTGATCGCCAAATTTTTTGGCATCACCGTGCCTGTCTGGAGCAAGACCCAGGGACTGGTCATTGTGGTGCTGAGCCTGATTACCACCTGGAAAGTGTTTGGTTACAATTTTATCGTCATCTTCGGCGGCGTCGCCGGGGTGCCCCGGGAGGTCATTGAAGCCGCCCGCATTGACAATGTTCCCCTGCACCGCATTTTTTTCGATATTGTGTTACCTATGAGCAGCGCCACCGGCGTCTATATCTTGATTATGACCGTTGTCCAGGGACTGCAGTATGTCTTTACCCCTATTAAGGTTATTACCCAGGGAGGGCCGGATAACGCCAGCTCCAATGCGATTTACAACGTCTATCAGGAAGCCTTTACCCTTTACCGTACCGGCTACGCGTCGGCCTTCGCCATTGTGGCAATGGTTTTGTTCGTCATCCTGCTGGTCCTGGAATTCCGCTATGTGGAGAAAGGCGTCTACTATGAGAATTGAACCGGAACTCAAATGGCATATTCTGCTCGGCTGCATCCTGTTTCTGTCGCTGATGCCCATTGTGTTCGCCGTTTCCAGTTCGTTTAAGGAACTCAGCGAGGCTTACAGCAACGTGTTCGGCCTGATCCCTGAGCAGCCGACTTTCAATAATTATTTGCAGGTGTTCTCCCGGCTGCCGCTGGTGCAGATCACCGCTAACACCTTTTTGATCGCAGCGGCGGTGACGCTGTTTAAGACTCTCACCGGCGTCCTGGCAGCCTATGGCTTTGTGTATTTTGATTTTCGGGGGAAAAATATTCTTTATTTCATTTTGATCAGCACCATCTTTGTTCCCTTTACCGTGACCATGATCCCCAACTATCTGACGGTATCCCAGCTCGGTTTCCGCAATACGGTCATCGGCGTTATCCTACCGCAGCTGGCGGATGCCACCGGTATCTTTCTGCTGCGGCAGGCGATGCGGACCATCCCCCGGTCCCTGATCGAGGCGGCGCGCATTGACCAGGCCGGCCACCTGCACATTCTCGGCGGCATTGTGCTGCCGCTGATCAAACCGGCGGTTGTGTCCACCGGCATCATGTTTTTTATCAATTCCTGGAACGAATATGTCTGGCCGGTGCTGATTCTCAAGGACAAGGAGAACTATACGCTGCCGCTGGCGCTGCAGCTGTTTATCAGCTCCGAGGGAGGCACCGACTTCACAATCGCGATGGCGGTATCGGTGATGACGATGCTGATTCCGCTGCTGCTGTTCCTGATATTCCAGCGCTATATTATCAGTACCTTTACTTCTTCCGGCATCAAATAAGCCGGTAACCTGACGAGAAAGGCGGGGGAATGATGAAGGAAATTGTTTTTGACCATGTCTCCAAGGCGTATGGCAAAGCCAGTGTCATTGATAATCTGAACCTGACGGTCCGGCCGGGAGAGCGGCTGATTTTGCTCGGCGCCTCCGGCTGCGGCAAGTCCACCACTTTGCGCCTGATTGCCGGCCTGGAGGATATTACGACCGGCAGCCTGTATATGGGCGGCCAAAAGGTCAATGACCTGCCCAGCGGTGAGCGGAATGTCAGCATGGTGTTTCAGAATTACGCACTGTTTCCCCATATGACGGTGGCTGACAACATTACTTATGGCCTAAAAATTCAGAAGCTGCCACAAGCGGAGATTGCCGCTCGTTTGAGTTCCGTCCTTGCTATGCTGGAACTGAGCGGTCTGGAAGACAGGAAGCCGCGGGAACTGTCTGGAGGCCAGCGGCAGCGAGTGGCACTGGCCCGGGCAGTGGTGAAGCGGAGTGACGTGATGCTGCTGGATGAGCCGCTTTCCAATCTGGATGCCCAACTGCGGGGCCATGCCCGCAAGGAACTGGTCAGGGTGCATCAGGCCTATCGGCAGACGTTTGTCTATGTGACTCACGACCAGGTGGAAGCGATGACGGTGGGGGACCGGATCGCACTTATGCACAAGGGCCGTCTGCAGATGCTGGATACACCCCACAATGTGTATAACAGGCCGGCCAATGTCTATACTGCCCGCTTTATCGGCTCGCCGCCGGCCAATATTCTGCCGGCTCAGTATGGGGAACGGCAGCTGCAGGTAGGCCGGCAGACGGTCAGACTGCCGGAAGGCTGGTGCGCCCGCGTCGCCCAGAGCGGCAGCCGGGAACTGTATCTGGGCATCCGGCCGGAGCATATCCGCCTGGAATGGGAACAACCGGACAATGCCTTGGCCGGCGTGGTGAAATACGTGGAGGATTACGGCAATCGCCGGGGCGTCTATCTGGACGTGGAAGGCAGCGAGGTGGCCGCGATCTGCGACAGAAGCGACTGGCAGACGGGTCAGCCGGTGTATTTTACCCCGGATCCTGGCAAAATTCATCTGTTTGACTGTCAGACGACGCAAAATATCGGCTATCCGGAGGCATATCATGTCGAGAATATATATCAGTACCAATCTATATAGTCCGTCGCAGATGCATCGAATTTTCACCCTGATGGAACAAATCGGCGACCGGACGGTGGGCATCGAGCTGTTCCCAGAGTGGCAAAGTGAAGTCTTTTGCCGCGAATTGGAGGGGTATATGCCCCAATTTTCCCACTATCCGATCAGTCTGCACGGCCCTTATTACTGCACCGAGCACAGCGCAGCCGCCGGCACGCCGGACTACGAGCGATCCATGGCTTACTTCCGCCGGACCTTTGGACTGTCGGAGCGGCTGAGCAGCCGCTATATCGTCTTCCATCACAATAATTGCCGGGTGGAACCACAGAAGCGGCAGGAAATGATCGACACAGCGGCCCAAAACCTGGCGCAGCTGCGATACGAAGCCCGGCTCTGCGGCGCCCGGCTGGCAGTGGAAAATGCCGGCGTGCTGGCCAGCGGCAACATGCTGTTTGACGAAACCCAGTTCATTGATATGGCTGCCGCCATTCCCGATGGAATCCTGCTGGATGTGGGCCACGCTCATGCCAACGGCTGGGATATCCCGCGGGTCATTCGAAAGCTGGCGGATAAGATTATCGCCTACCATCTGCACAATAATGACGGCAGAGAGGACCAGCATAACCGTATTCACGACGGCACACTGGATATGGCGCAGGTTTTGACCTGCTGCGGGCAATTTACGCCTCAGGCGGATTTGGTCATTGAATACGGCAAACAGTGCGCCGGCGATATTGCCGGTATTGCCGCCGATGTGTCCTATATCAGAAGCATTATCGACAGGTCTGCCGCCTGAGAGCAGACCCTTGTCAATAGACAGAATGGTTGCGACGGCCATCCGGCCTTAGTCCGGATGGCTTTTCTTATCCTCATTGCCGCCGCGTTTACCCTGCTGTTCATTCCGGCTAAAAATACTCAGGAGGCCCGGAAACTGGCTTACGCCAAGCCGGGACCCGATCCCCGCATTATTTTGATGTCTCCGGGCGGTCTGACTGTGCCCGGCGCGGCGAACCCCGGCAAATAGGTTAAGCAAAGGCCGTTAAATAACATAGCAGGATCCAATAGAAAACCGGCCCGCTCCCATTGGGGACTCAGGCCGGTTTTTGCGGCATGTGAGGGCATTTTGTTTACGCCGGAGATTAGCTCAACAACTCCAGGGAACGCTGAACCACGTCGAAGGCGGCGCGGGGGCGGGCGATGCGACAGGCGTTGTCCTGTATTTGGCGCAGCCTGCCGGGGTCAGCCAGCAGGGAACTGACTTTATAAGCTAAAGTGGAGAGATTGTTGACTTTTACGGCAGCGCCATTTTCCAGCAGAAAGTCGCTGTTGCGGCTTTCCTGACCGGGAATCGGGTCCACGATCACCATAGCGGCGCCCCTGGCCAGGGTTTCTGCCGTTGTCAGGCCGCCGGGCTTGGAAACAATAATATCGGCAGCAGCCATTAATTCGTCGATCTGGTCGGTAAAGCCGAAGATGTGGGTGCGATGCCGCGGGGGACAGGCCCGGGTTTCCAACTGCTGTCTGACCTTAACGTTACGGCCGGCTACTACCATGACCTCCAGGGGCTGCTCAACGGTCAGGAGCGACTGGTAAATCCGTTCGATCGAGCCGACGCCAAAGCCTCCGGCCAGTTGGAGAACGAGAGGACGGTCCCCGGACAGGCCCTGGCGCTGGCAACAATCCTGGCGGCTCTTGGGCTGGGCGAAAACCGGGTGAATCGGGATGCCGGTAAGTATAATATCGCCGACAGGGACGCCCCAGGCGGTCAGATTGATTTTTCCCTCTTCGGCAGCGGTGAAATACCGTTCACAGGGTTGATTGACCCACAGACGATGGGTATCAAAGTCAGTGGTAACAGTAACGTGAGGCAGCTGGAGACGATTTTCGTTTTTTAGCGAAGCAATGATGCTGGCAGGGAGAAAATGAGTATTAAGAACAAGGTCCCAAGGCTGCGAGGTCAACAAGTCAATAAAAGGCTTAAGGTTGAGCTGTTCCATGAGCTGGCGCAGACGGTCTCCGCCGTTGTGGGTAAACCAGCCCGGCTGGTCCAGCATATCGTAAATATAGCCCAGGACATGAGGCGCTTTGTGAACCAAGTCCAGGTAAGCCCGGCCGTAAAGGCGGCGAAACGCCGCGTTGGTTAACTCCAGGACATCAAGGTTTTGGATCATGGCATCGGGGTGAATTTCACGCAAAGCCAGTTCCACAGCCTGCGCTGCACGGAGATGACCGGCTCCGACCGATGCGGATAAAATGAGGACGCGAAGAGCCATCCTTGAGTTAACCTCCTTATAGTGAATCTGGCTGGATGCAATTGAGAACAGCATTGATTCATTTCTCTTTTCGAGGGGAAAAATCCTTTGTTGTGGCCAATCCGTCACAGGATGTATCTGGACAAACAGTTTCAGGGGCCTGTTCCGACTCCTGGAAAATACTTTTACAACTTTGGCTTGACAAGTGAGGGTTTTTTGCGTAAAATTAAATGAGAATGAATTTCATTATCGTTTAATGCAAGACCATTCGGGGGACTCTACTATACGACGAAGGGTCTTCGGCAGATATCCATATTTATTTCAAAACAAAACATTAAAAATAAGAAAGCAGGTGGGTTTAGTGTCAGTTGTGATCATTGGCGGCGATTTTCTGGGCAGCATAGAAAAGAATCTGCAATCCTTGGGAGTCAAAGAATTGGTACATATCTCCGGACGGAAAGCTTTGGACAGAAACAAGGTCAGTTTACCCAAGGCTACGTCGTTTATTTTGGTCCTAACCGACTATGTTAATCACTGTGCGGCGCTGAACGTGAAAGAGATGGCTAAATCCCGCTCCATTCCGGTGGTTTTCGCCAAACGCTCCTGGAGTTCCGTGGCAGAAAAACTCCGCGACAGCAAATTAATCGGTTAGCAGCGTTTATTTTGGCACAGTAAGCTAGCTGTAAGATGCAATAAAAAAGCACCCAATAAATTTAAATTCATTGGGTGCTGTTATTATTGGTGACCCACGTAGGAATCGAACCTACAACCTACCGGTTAAGAGCCGGTTGCTCTGCCAGTTGAGCTAGTGAGTCCTAGTGAAGCGCAGCTTCGCGGAATGCAGGAGGAAAGTAAAAGACTTTTCGGGCAGTCAAAGATAATGTTTGAATCAGCACGCATCCGAAAAGTGCTACTTTCCGAACTATACGGTTCGGCTGGAAACTGCATAGTGTTGAGAAGAATTTGGCTGGGGAGGGAGGATTCGAACCCACGGATGCCTGAGTCAGAGTCAGGTGCCTTAACCAACTTGGCTACTCCCCAGTGATCAGATCATCTTTCTGACATAAATATATTTTATCCATCCTTGCTTAAAAAGTCAAGTCACTTACTGAAATTTACATGGGGAAAATGGCCAAGACAGATACGATTCAAAAAATATTGGCAGCGGCAGGGCGCGATTGCCGGCCGTTGCGGTCATGAGAGATTTTTATAAAAAAGGAAAAAACAGAAGACCTCCTGTAAAAATGTTCGGATCTATGTCGAACATTTTGATGGAAAAAGATAAAATTATTCGGAAATGTGATTGACAGAGATTGCCCTGGATGCTATTATTATCAAGGGATATTGTGCATACCCTCTTTAGACTCAAATAACCGCGCGAAATGAGTAAAGCGTATATTTGAGTTATTTTTGTGATTGCGGGTTAAAATAGCCTGATAACAGCAAAGAAGGAGAGACGCTTGTGATCAAACGATATACCAATCCTGCCATGGGCCGGATATGGACGGATGAAAACGAATTTCAGACTATGCTGGATATTGAAATCTATGCCTGCGAGTGTATGGCCGATCTGGGGCAAATCCCCAAGGAAGCCGTGCCGGTTATAAAAGAAAAAGCCAAGTTTTCGGTAGAGCGAATCCGGGAGATCGAGCGGGAGACCCGTCACGACATCCTGGCTTTTCTCCAGGCGGTGGCCGAAAATGTGGGTGATGAAGCCAAATATATTCATATGGGTTTAACATCAAGCGATGTTAAGGACACGGCTCAGGGCGCCATGATGAAACAGGCCGCCGGACTGATCCTGGAAGATTTGCACCGGCTGCATGCTGTTCTCAAACGGCGGGCGGCGGAACATAAGTATACCGTCATGATCGGCCGTACCCATGGCATTCATGCCGAACCTATGACTCTGGGACTGAAATTTGCTCTCTGGCTGGATGAAACTGAGCGCAACATCAGACGGCTGGAGGCGGCCCAAGACACGGTGGCTGTCGGTAAAATCTCCGGCGCGGTGGGTACCTATGCCAACATTGACCCAAAAGTGGAACAGTATGTATGTGAAAAAATGGGATTGAAACCGGCCCGGCTGGCTACCCAGGTCATTCAACGGGACCGTCATGCCGAGTTTATGACCACTCTGGCGATCATCGCCAGTTCTCTTGATAAATTCGCCACCGAGATCCGCAACCTGCAGCGGACCGACATCCGGGAAGTGGAGGAATACTTCCATCCGGGGCAAAAAGGCTCCTCAGCCATGCCCCATAAACGCAATCCCATCACCTGCGAGCGGGTCAGCGGCCTGGCCCGGGTGGTACGGGGCAATGCCATGGCCTCATTGGAAGATGTGGCACTCTGGCACGAGCGGGATATCTCCCACTCTTCGGTAGAACGGGTCATTCTGCCGGACAGCACCGCCTTGGTGGACTATATGCTGCGTCTGATGATCGATATTATTGATAAGCTCTTAGTCTATCCGGATGCCATGAAGGCCAACATGAATAAAACCGGCGGCCTGATCTACAGCCAACGCCTGATGTTGGCGCTGGTAGACAAGGGTATGGCCCGGGAAACGGCGTATGTGTGGATCCAGAGGAATGCCATGGCCAGGTGGCTTGAGAACGCCGATTTTAAAACCAATGTAACCAATGACCCGGACATCAAACAATATCTTTCAGCGGCAGAAATCGAGGCTTGCTTTGAGTACTCGTATTATCTGCGGCATGTGGATACGATAATGGCCCGATTTGGGCTCTAGCCGGGAGACCGTTGAAAAC
>NZ_AFGF01000013.1 GCF_000219125.1 Acetonema longum DSM 6540 | reverse complement strand
TAAATACACATGGGGAGGTTTGTTATGGATTTGACTATGGAAAGCACCACTCTGGTGTTGGTTAAACCGGATGGAGTGCAAAAAGGGATTATCGGCGATATCATCAGCCGCTTCGAACGGCGGGGATTAAAAATTATCGCTCTGAAAATGTTGCATCTCTCCAGGGAAAGAGCCGCGATTCATTATGAAGAGCATCAAGGGAAACCGTTTTTTGACGGATTGGTAGATTTTATTACATCAGGCCCCATTGTGGCCATGGTAGTGAAAGGAAATCAAGCCATAAAAGTAGTCCGTACCATGATGGGCACAACCAATCCGGTTGATGCGCTGCCGGGGACCATCCGCGGCGACTACGCCCTTACTATCGGTCATAATGTAATCCATGGCTCAGACAGTGAGCTGAGCGCCATTCGTGAAATTAAAATCTATTTTGATGAAAAGGAAATTAATCGGCTAGATTAGTTGTTTGAAGAAGGGGGGAAATCCGGGTGAAAATTTACACCAAAACTGGCGATAAAGGAACAACCGGACTCTTTACCGGCCAACGCGTCTCTAAAGACAGCCTCCGGGTAGAAGCCTACGGGACAGTAGACGAAATGGATGCTGCCCTGGGAGTGGCACGCTCTCTTTGTCAATCGAAAGATGTGGCGGCTACCATTTATGAAATACAAAAGTTACTGTGGTCTTTAATGGCTGACCTGGCCAGTGTCGGGGAAGCCCCGAACCGGATCACGGCGGAGCAGGTGGGCCGGGTCGAACAGATTATTGATGCTTATGACACCCAATTGCCACCTTTGAAGCAATTCGTGATTGCCGGGGATAACCGGGCTGCTGCCGCTATTAATTTGGCCCGGACAGTTACACGCCGGGCTGAACGTCTGGTTTGGTCCCTTGCCCGGGAAGAATTGGTCAATGAACAAGTGTTGGTACTGTTAAACCGGTTGTCTGATCTGTGCTTTATTTTATTCCGCGTGGAAGGTGAAGGCCATGCCGCTGTATGAATTTAAGTGCTTGGACTGCCATGCCCAATTTGAAAAAATATGTGGGATAGAATGGAACAATGCGCCCCATTCGGTTATTTGCCCAAAATGCGGGCATAATAACCTACAAAAATTAATTTCCCAATTTGCCGGAACGGGTCGCGCTGGCGGTTCGGGATGCAGTTCTTGTTCCGGTAACAGGTGCGGCAGCTGTAAGTAACCGTCACCCCCTGATCGCTGTGTTCATATACTTTACTATAGCTTTGTGGTCAAAGGGGGCGGATACGGTGAATTTGAAGTTTTATATTGTATCATTGCCACTGCCGCTACGAAAACTATTGCGGCTGTTTTACAAGAATAACCAAAAGTAACCAAGAATAATAACCGCCAAATATCAGTTTGGGGGTTATTATTTTTGGCTTAAAAAGAAGGAATATTCCAAGTTGGCAGAGAATTTTCACAGCAGGTTGATACGTCCAATGAGACATTTCATAATAAAATCACATTGCAAGGAGGGAACCGATTTTGAAAGAGTACAAAAGTGAAAACATCAGAAATGTCGGCATCATTGCCCATGGGGGGGCAGGTAAGACTTCCCTGACCGAGGCAATGCTCTTTAGTTCCGGGGCGGTCAATCGTTTGGGAAAGGTTGATGACGGAACATCCACAACGGATTTTGAACCGGAAGAAATACGCCGAAAGGTTACGATTAGCGCAGCCCTGGCGCCCTGTGAATGGAATGGACAAAAAATAAATATCGTCGACACTCCGGGTTATGCTGATTTTGTGGCTGAAGTCAAGGGATCTCTCAGCGCTGTTGACGCAGCTTTGGTGGTACTATGCGCCGCATCGGGGGTTGAAGTCGAAACTGAGAAAGTATGGCAATATGCGAATGATTTACATTTACCGCGTATTGCTTTTATTAATAAAATGGACCGGGAAAATGCAGATTTTTATAGCGTCCTGAATTCCATGAAAGAAAAGCTTGGCGGACACATAGTGCCTGTTCAGTTACCGATTGGAGCTCAGTCTGTCTTTAAGGGGATTGTTGATCTCGTTAAAATGAAAGCGTTGGTCCCGGTTAATAGCCAGTGCAGTCAGTATAATGAGACTGATATTCCGTCGGATATGGGCGACCAAGCCCAGGAAGCCAGACAGGCTATGCTTGAAGCGGTGGCTGAAACAGATGATGAGCTGCTTACCAAGTATTTAGAGGGTGAAGAGCTGACGGAACAGGAAATCAGCACAGGACTGCATAAAGGAATTATGCAAGGCAAGTTTTATCCTGTGCTGTGCGGTTCAGCGATGAAAAATATCGGTGTTTTTCAGCTGTTAAATTTGATTGTAGATAACATTGCTTCGCCTGCGGCCAAAGTGAGTGTCGGCAAACACCCCTTAACCCAGGAAACAGTGGAAAGAAAGGTCAGCGATCCGTTTTCCGCTTTGGTGTTTAAGACAACGGCTGATCCATTTGTCGGGCGGCTCAGTTATATTCGTGTGCTCTCGGGTCAGTTAAAGCCTGACAGCACCATCTATAATGCCTCCAAAGATAAAATGGAACGATTGGGCAGCCTTTTCGCCCTGCGGGGCAAAAATCAGGACCCTATGCCAGTTGCCAACGCCGGAGATATTGTTGTGGTTGCCAAACTTCAGGAGTCCGGTACCGGCGATACTCTTTGTGATAAGGATAAGCCGGTTATTTATCCTGGGATGGAGTATCCTAAGCCGATGTTCACCATGTGCATCGAGCCTAAAAACAAGGGGGATGAGGATAAAATCGGCAGTGCCCTGGGCCGCCTGACTGATGAAGATCCGACATTGCGGGTTCGCAAAGATGCCGAAACCAGGCAGCTGTTAGTGACCGGAACAGGTGAATTGCAATTGGATATTATGGCTGAGCGGATGAAACGCAAGTTTGGCGTTGAAATCAAACTCAGTACTCCTAAGATTCCTTATCGTGAAACCATTCGGGGCAATGTAAAAATCGAAGGAAAACACAAAAAGCAGAGCGGCGGTCATGGCCAGTACGGACACGTCTGGCTGCAGCTCGAACCACTTTCGTCTGGCGGTGATTTTGAATTTGTCGATGCGATTTTTGGCGGCGCTGTGCCCAGACAATATATTCCGGCAGTGGAAAAAGGAGTGCGAGATGCCTTGGCAGGCGGCATTCTGGCGGGATATCCCATGGTAGATGTAAAGGTAACTCTGACCGATGGCTCTTACCATACGGTTGATTCCTCCGAAATGGCATTTAAAATTGCCAGTACCATGGCCTTGCGCAAAGGTGCGCTGCAGGCGAAGCCGGTTCTGCTGGAACCTATCTACCAAATGGACGTTTTAGTTCCGGAAACCTATATGGGCGATGTCGTAGGAGATCTTAACGGTAAACGGGGACGGATTCAGGGCATGGAACCTAACGGAAAAGGTATGTCGGCCGTAAAGGCTCAGGTCCCCCTGTCAGAGGTGTTTAATTACGCCATTCATCTCCGCTCACTGACTCAAGGGCGAGGCAGTTTCGATATGAATTTTTCTCATTATGAAGAAGTTCCCCAGCGTATCGCCGAAACAATTATTGCCGGAGCGAAAAAAGATAAAGTAACAGAAGAAGAGTAAGAGTAGCGTAAAATCAGGCATAACAAAAAGTCCTCACTGCATTGCGAGGACTTTTTTTATTCTAGTGGCTGGGGCGGCTGGACTCGAACCAACGCATGCGGGAGTCAAAGTCCCGTGCCTTACCGACTTGGCGACGCCCCATTAGCATTTAATATTTATCTATTATATGAGAAATTTACCCAAAAAGCAAGTGAATATTATTTTGCATTGGTGATAATTCTTTACAGATGAACAACTGCGATTCGTGTGAAGGGAAATCGAAATTCTTTGACGAAGATACATTAAATTATTGCATCACCATGGACAAATTTTTGAAAAGCATAATTATCTTTTTCGTGCATATATTGAGGTGCTGGAAATGTATTTTTGATAGTTTATTGTTGGTTAGCAGGGTATTTGCTGTTTAATCCATGAGCCGGAAAGGAGCTGCCAGATTGAGAATTCACGTGGTGAAAGACGGCTGATACAGGTTATAGTTTGTGGCATTATTTGGCTAGTGACCGGCAAATATGGTTTTTGCTTCTATTATCCTGATGAAGTTAAGGAATGGGGCATACCCTATGTTTGGGGTTTTTAAAGTTCCCAAAGCATTTCAGGCTGCAGAGTTTACCTCATTAAGAGAATTATTGAACGCTCGGAAGGAGCAATCTTTAGATAACCAGTCTCAAGCTGCATTGAATTTCCCTGGTGGAAACAAAAATGGATTAGACGTGAACGGCATTGATTTTGCCGCATTCCAATTATCGTTGAATGACGGAAATTCATATCATTTGGCTTGGCTGCTGGCCCTGCAGGACAAACGCACGATCAAGCCAGGCGAGGATTATTTCTCCCAACAGGTTACCCTGCAGCAAAAAAACCAGGCGATTTTACTGCATGATTCTATTAATAACAATATAAGTCAATGGCAGTTTAATGACCCTAAAACAGGGGCAGGTTTTAAAATTCTGGAAGTTCCGCCATTTGAATTTATAACGGTAAATAAAAAACAGGCATACTCAGGCAGTGCCCGTTTTTTGATTACTCACTAGGATTTTCTTTTTCCTTTATGTGGAAAGATGTATATATTTAATAGCCGTAATCATACTTCAGCTATTGTTTTGATTACGCTTGACAGTGAACGTGAATTCTGGGTTTCAGCGTTTAATCGCATTGTGCCAACCTTGCAGGCAGGGAAAAATAACCGGTGAATTCCCCTAAAAAAACGGTGAGACGATCGTATTTTGTTAGCAGGAGTTTCTAAAAGAAAAAACGTAAATAGTTATTATTTATGATCGGATTTTGGCTTGATGCACAGATGCTGATACACCAATATCGTAAGCAATAAAATAGGAGGTTATTTATGCGACGTATATTGATAGAAAATGCCATACCAGGTCTTAAATTGGTACAGCCGGTTTTCGGCACCGACGGACAAACTATTCTGAGCGCCGGCACCGAAATAACGGAGTTTCATATCAAACGGCTACAAGAGATAGTCCGTCATATTTATGTCGAGGAAGCCGGCACAGAGGTTATTGAGGATACTGACCGTTCGGCGCAGGATGTCCGTTTTAACGTTTTACTGGAAGCATATAATATTGTCAATGGCATCAGTGTTGGCAAGCATGTAGACATTTTTAAGGAGAAAGAACAGGTACTGGTCTTATTAGATGAACTTTGCCAGCGCAAAGATATTCAGCCTGTTTTTATCGCCCTGCGCAATTATAACGATTATCTTTTTGAGCATTCGATCAATGTTTTTTTTATTTCTATGTTAATCGCTATAGATATGGAGTTCGACAGGTCCCGGTTGCGGGAACTGGGTGTCGGATCATTGCTGCATGATACCGGGATGCTGCAGATTCCGGCTGCCATTGTCAACAAACCAGGGAAATTAACCATTGAAGAAACGCGGGAAGTGAAAAAACATACCGAATTGGGCTATGAACTGCTCCGGCAGAACCCGGACATTAGTTTGATGGCAGCCAACTGTGCATGGCAGCATCACGAGCGGTTTGATGGCAGCGGTTATCCGCGGGGTCTCAGAGAAAAAGAAATACACGAATTTGCCCGTATTGTGGCTGTCGCCGATGTTTATACAGCTATGACAGCGAAAACCCCCTACCGTAAGGCGATTCCGGTATACGACACAGTAGCGCTGATTGCCAAAACGGCCGGGGTATATTTTGACCATGAAATTGTCACCCACTTTATGAAAAAGGTAGTTGCCTTCCCACTGGGAGCAAATGTCCGCCTGAACAACAGGCAGATCGGTGTTGTTATCGATCATTTGGATGAGGCTAAGACCAAGCCGGTGGTTCGGCTTACTCTGGATGAGAACAACCAGACAATTAGCCGGGTTGTCAGGATTAATTATCATAACAGTCCTGAACTATATGTGGCTGAGGTAATATAATAGTGACAGGAAAAAGATTTCGCTATTAGCGAAATCTTTTTTATAGGATACTGAATAGTTTAATGTATCATCTATTGAATCATCTAGAAAGTGTAATAATATGGAGTTCGTTGGATCAAGGCGTTAAAAATTGCCTAGGCTGCAGACAAAAGTGAAAAAGTAACACATAGCAAATAAGTCAATGAGACTAAAAGCAGAACCAGCTTGCAAGGGGTCAAGCTGGTTCTGCTTTTTACGAGAGGGATGCCTTTAGTTGAGTGTGCTGCTCTGCCAAAAAGCCGGAAAAAAGCTATTGATTATATATAGGATCAAAGTAGATAAGACGGCAAAGCAAAATGCCGATCCGATCAACAGCCAAAAACTCAATTGTTCCTGGCGCTTTTGCGCTTGCTTACGCTGGATCCGTGATTTTGATAATCTTTCGGGTTCTTCCCAAAACAGCAACCGGATCACTTCCCTGTGTTAAAAAATGGATATTTTTATTATATCAAAAATGTAGAGTATTTAGCTACATAACAATTATATAATTATATAAAATATGTAAAAAAAAGTAATAATATTTACAATTTACATTAAAATGGAAAATAAAGGAATTTGCTACGGGTAAACCGCGAAAACACTTGAAATAAATAGCGGAATTAGTGTTAAATCACAGGTTATAAAATTTTAATTGTATTGGATTATAAAAATGAATAGGAATTAATATAACGAAATATATGATCTTATTATGATTATTTTTATATTATGTCGATTTTTTACGAAAACTATATGACCAAAATTAGGAGGAATTACAATAATTTACAAGAACATTAAATAGTATAAATAATAAAAACGCCTCAGGAAAGGAGCTGGCGAATTGTGTTTACCAGTGAGGCCCTGAATTTTCCGGCTATAAGCCTAGTAAAAGAAGATGAGCATAAAGAATTTTGCAATATGGCTAAAACCGGTATCATATACGTGGATAAAGGGATGAAGATACGCAATATCAACGGAGAAGCAGAAAAGCTATGTTCTCTGGAACGATCCAAAGTGATTGGGCACCGAACAGATCAAGTCTTTCGCCATAGCAATGCTTTCTTGCAATTTTTTCAAGATGCTGCCCGCAACGAATATTTTACCAATAATATTCGGTTAACGACAGGCGAGCAAGTTAGATTCATTCATGTTGATGCGGTAAAATTGAAAAAACCGGCAGGAGAAATGACCGGTATGATTGTCATGTTACAGGACGTTTCCAATGTGCGTTCGACTCTGAAACAAATCCAGACCACCCAATTATTAATGGCCATGGCCGAATTAGCAGCCGGAGTCGCCCATCATGTCCGCACTCCGTTAACCACGATCGGCGGGTACCTGCAGGTCATGCTCAACAGACTGGAAAATGACCAGTATATGGTGCGGCGCGATGTGTTAGAAATGCTCTTGGGCGAAGTGTCCTATATCAATAATGTGGTCAAGGAGCTTGTCTTATTTGCCAAACCGCCTGTGCAGAGAGAGCCGGGGGTTGATGTCAATAAGATTGTGGAAGAGAGCTTATTGTTGACATTTAAGGAACTGGGCGGAGAAAACATTGAAATTGATAAACAGCTTGCGGCTTCTATACCGCATATTAGCGCGGACAGCAACCTCTTAAAACAGGCAATGGTCAACATTATGCAGAATGCGGTAGAAGCCATGCCTGACGCCGGGCAGCTGGGAATCAGAACATGGATCCATTCTGATTCCAATATGATGGTTGTTTCCGTAACCGATACGGGCAGCGGCATTACTCCCCATATACTGCATAAAATATTTGAGCCGTTCTATACAACGAAGTTGGACCGCATGGGCTTGGGGCTGCCCATTGCTCATAGAATCATTCATGAGCATAAGGGGTTCATTCACATTACTTCTACCGGGAAAGGGACCAAGGTCTTGGTTTATTTACCACTGGTGGAATCGCAAAAACGGCAACTATCTACTACGTATCAACAAATTCTTAACCTTCAGTAACTTCGTGTGACATAATTTAACATCGTGTCATAGGCATAGAGTATCCCACATATATGTTATTACTGCTAAAATACTTTAGCAAAGAAGGGATTTCTCTATGCGGATGGGGCGATGTTTTTTTCTTTTGGGGATATTTTTGTATGTTATTTTAGGAATGACGTCTGCTATGGCGCAAACATCAGAAAAGAAAATCATAGTGAATCTCCCCAGTCGAACGTTAGAGTATTATTGCGGCGATTTTGTCAAACAGTATCCGGTAGCCATTGGAAGCCCTTTAACACCAACTCCGTTAGGGCAGTTTAAGATTACAAGCTTGGACGTAAATCCCTGGTGGTATCCTCCAAATGGCGGCCAGGCGGTTCCGTCGGGCCCCCATAACCCTCTGGGATACCGCTGGATAGAGTTTCTGCCCGCTTACGGTATTCATGGCACCAATGCTCCCTGGTCCATTGGTTTGGCTGTTTCTAACGGATGCATACGCATGCGTGAGCCGGATGTGGAAGAATTGTTTGAAATGGTATCATTGGGCACTTCGGTCAGCATCACATATGAGCGCATACGGATATGCATAGACCGGCGGGGAAAAGCCACTCTCAGCATCTATCCCGATTTATACAATTACCGTAGTATTACCCCAGATGATGTAGTGAAGAAATTGGAAGAGTCCGGTTGCGGCGGTTTGCTGACAGAGAGAGACATTCAGAATCTGATGAAAACCGGAACAGAACATCAGATAATATTGGCATATTTCCATCAGTTGATGCTGAACGGTAAGCAGCTTGGTCCCAAGGGCTTTTCCACCGGAGAAGTCAAGTATGTGCCGGTAAAGGAGGTAGCTAATGAAATGAGGACGGCGATCACCTGGGATGCAAAGAACCAGTTGGTCCGTTGGGGATCCCGGTTTGCCAGCGGAAAAATAAGAGGAGGGGTGCTGTACGTAGCCTCGGAAAATATTCCTGTTTTGTTTGGCGGACAGCAGCAATACCGACCTGATACCAATACAATTGAAATGGAAATATTAACATGGTTTCTAAACGGAATCCCAATGAACGGAGAACCACCACACATGGGGAAGGTGCCCAGCGTCCCGGTGCTGCCTCTGGCTCAGGCACTGGGGCAAAAAATCAGCTGGGATGCGGAAACCCTCACACTCACGATACGCGGACGGCGGGTTCCGGTTGAAATGGTTAACGGTCAGCCTTATATTCCCATTACTCATATATTTGAATATTTTCAAGCATATGTTTATTGGAACGAAGCAGCCCGAAGCGTTGAACTGACTTACCCTCAGGGCGGAAACGATTAGTTTCCGTCTTTTTCTGTGAGCGCATAGAAAAACAGGGGCAGACAATAAACTATAAAGGGTTTTCCCGACGGACAGCCAATATATAAAAAGTTAGCGAGTAACAATGAGGTATGAGGTGGGTTTATGTCCACGAAATTTATGATTATTGACGGCAGCAGTTTAGTTCATCGCGCTTTTTACGCCTTACCGATTCTTTCAACGGCCGGCGGTATTTATACTAACGCTGTATACGGTTTTACCACCATGTTGCTGAAGCTGTTGGAAAATGTAAAGCCCGATGCCGTGGCTGTCGCCTTTGATAAGAGCAGGATTACCTTTCGCAATGAATTCTACCAGGCCTATAAAGCCCATCGCCAGGCGACTCCTTCTGAACTGGCCGAGCAGTTTTCCTATGTGCGCCGCTTGGTTGAGGCCTTTGGCATCAAAGTTCTAGAAGAAGCCGGATATGAGGCGGATGACATTATTGGCACTGTAGCTTGTCAGGCAGAACAACATGGGTTTGATGTGCTGATCGTAACCGGAGACAAAGATGCGTTACAGTTGGTTAAACCCGGCGTACAGGTCATGCTTACCCGTAAAGGGATTACGGATTTGGAAGTTTTTAACCCGGAAACCTTTTTCGCTAAGTATGGTATAACTCCCAAACAATTTATCGATATGAAAGGCCTCATGGGAGACCCTTCCGACAACATCCCGGGCGTAGCCGGGATCGGCGAAAAGACCGCACTGAAATTACTGCAGCAATTCGGTGATATGGAAGCTGTGCTGCAGCATCTGGATCAGGTATCGGGGAAAAAGCTGCAGGAGACTCTGGCAAACAGTGTTGAAATTGCCTTGTTATCCAAAAAATTAGCTACGATTGTCTGTGATATGCCCCTTGCCTTTGAGGCCGAAAGCTATAAGTTCCAGCCGGATATGGCCAAATTGCAGGAACTGTTTATTCTGCTGGAGTTTCAAAGCCTTATTCCCCGCCTGACAGGCCTGACCGCCGGCAAAACTATCCCGGCCCTTGAGGAGCATAGTCTGCCAACTGCCCAAATTGCCGTTTCTGCTGAAGATTTAGCGGAGATACGGAAAAGTCTAAGGACTGATTCTTGCCTGGCGGTATTTCCAGTCGTGAGCGGAGCGGTTCCGGCTCTGACAGTGGATGGCATGGCTGTCAGCTGTCAGGGCCAGGCAGTATATGTGCCCGCTGATTCTGCCTGCTGGGATGGGATCCTTTCCTTACTGGCGGATTCGTCTGTGGCTAAAATGACCCATGACGGGAAACAACTATTGAATAGTTGCCGTCAGATGGGGGCGCCATGCCGTCATCTGGCCTTTGACACCATTATTGCCGCTTATCTGATTGAGCCCTCTGCCACTGACTATTCATTGAATGTATTAAGTCACCAATACCTCTCACAGATGGCAAATGTTACGGCTGGCGACAGTCAGTCTTCTGATTTTGCCGTCTGGGCTGCTCGCACCATCGAAGCCTTGTACCCTGTTTTTAGACAGCGCCTGGAATCGGCCGGATTATTTTCTCTCTTTGCCGATATCGAAGTTCCTTTGGTTGATATTCTGTCAGCGATGGAGACAGGTGGCATTACAGTTGACACAGAACATTTAAAAACCATAAATCGGGATTTGTCGGCCAAGATTGAAAAGTTATTGGCTGCTATCTATGCCATCTCCGGTGAACAATTTAACGTGAATTCTACGAAACAATTAGGGGCGTTGCTATTTGATAAATTGCAACTGCCAGTCATCAAAAAAACCAAGACCGGCTATTCTACCGATGCGGAAGTGCTGGACAAGCTATTAGGCAGGCACCCGGTAATAGAGTATCTGCTGAATTATCGGATGCTAACCAAATTGAAATCCACCTATCTGGACGGCATGGGGATTCTGGTGAATTCTCTTACCGGACGAATTCATACTACCTTTAACCAAACCGTTACTACTACGGGCCGGTTAAGCAGTTCGGAACCCAATCTGCAAAATATCCCCGTTCGTACGGAAGAAGGGCGCCGTATCCGGGAATTGTTTATTCCCGGACGTGATTGGAATCTGATTTTATCGGCGGATTATTCACAGATTGAACTGCGCGTTTTAGCCCATATGTCAGACGATGCCAACCTGATCGACGCCTTTCGGCAAAACCAGGATATTCATACCAGAACCGCTTCTGAAGTATTCGGGGTATCAATGGCGGAGGTGACTCCGCCGATGCGCTCCAAAGCCAAAGCGGTCAACTTCGGCATTGTCTATGGGATTAGCGATTACGGTTTATCGCGTGATATTGGGGTTGCGCGCAAAGAAGCCGCTCTATATATTGAGAGCTATTTTTCCCGATATCCCGGCGTGAAAAAGTATATGGAACAATCCGTTGCCATGGCTAAGGAACAGGGGTATGTATCCACATTGTTCGGCCGGCGGCGCTACCTGCCGGACATTAACAACAGCAATTTCAGCCTGCGGTCTTTTGCCGAAAGAACGGCCATGAATACGCCGATTCAGGGGACCGCTGCCGATATTATCAAGAAGGCCATGGTGGATGTATATGCCCTGATGCAAGAGAGAAGGCTCAAAAGCCGCATGCTGGTACAGGTACACGATGAACTGCTGTTCGAAGTGACAGAAGAAGAAAAAGATGAAGTAGCCAGTCTGGTTAAGCAGGCTATGGAACAAACGGTAGAGTTGTCAGTGCCGCTGCTGGTGGATGTTAATACAGGGGAAAATTGGGCAGCGGCAAAATAAAATGTGGAGGGATTTCAATGCCAGAGTTGCCTGAAGTAGAAACGATTCGCCGCAATCTGGAATCCCATATTGTCGATAAACAGATTACGGCAGTAGATATTTTCCTGCCACGGCTGGTAAAATGGCCCTCGGCCGATGAATTTCGAGCGAGGGTCTTAAAGAAGAAAATCAACAGGCTGGAGAGAAAAGGAAAATACTTGCTCTTGCGCTTGCAGGGGGATATTACACTCATTATTCACCTGAGAATGACCGGGCAGTTATATATCGCCGAAGCCGGCCATGTAACTGACCGGTTTGAACGCATCCGCTTGCATTTAGATTCGGAAGAGGTATTGGTTTATTCGGATGCCCGGACCTTGGGCACTTGGTATGTCATGCCGGATCATGAGCTGGGACGTGTACACGGGCTTGAGTCTCTCGGGCCGGAACCGTTATCAGAGCCATTCACGGTTTCCTATCTGGCCGCAATATTTCGCAGCCGCACGGGGAAAATAAAATCATTGCTCCTCAATCAGGAACTGATCGGCGGCCTGGGGAATATATACGCTGATGAAAGCCTGGCATTGGCGGGAATTTATCCTGAACGTCCCGCTAACAGTCTGAACTCAGATGAATTGGAGGCATTGCACCAGGCCATTAACACGGTAATTAGCCAGGCTTTACAAAATGCCGGTACAACCTTTCGGGATTATCGCAACGGTTATAGACAGGAAGGTCACAATCAGCATCATCTCAGGGTGTATGGCCGTAAAGGCCAGGCCTGTCCTATATGTGGCAGCACGATAGTGCGCATTGAAACGGCAGGGAGAGGGACGCACTATTGCCCCCAGTGCCAGCACTAGGGGGGCCGTTGAAAAAGGCCCATCTGCGTCACTTCAGCCTCCTGCGGGCGGGCTCAGTCAGAAAGCGTCGCTTCGGGTTCACAGGCAACAGATATTTGTCCCGTGACTACGCCGACAAGCGGCCTACGTTCCTCCTGATCGAACGATGCTCTGCATCGTTCTAGTATCGACGTATCTGCGAATGTACAGTCTCACGCCTGTCCTCGTCGCGCTATTAGAATTTATTACTTTTCGGGATATAGGTTGTAGCGGATGTTTTCTCATAAGCCGAAAAGTCACTTAATTTCTTCAGTATGGCAACGCAGGCGTTGCTCTTGCATCTGAACCTTTTTGAACGGCCCCGGGTTCGAGGTGACAGATGAGAATTACATCCGATCTTCAGGCAGGAGGTTATGATGGTTATCATTGGCCTGACCGGTGGCATTGCCAGCGGGAAAAGTAGCGTAAGCGCTGTTTTGAAAGAATGCGGCGCACTTGTCATTGACGCCGATGAGGTGGCGCGTCAGGCTGTGCAGCCGCAGCAGCCGGCCTGGTACAAGATTATCGGAAACTTTGGCCGGACGGTATTGTTGGAAGATGACCAGATTGACCGTAAACAACTGGGAAATATTATTTTCCATGATCCCGTGAAAAAATTGCTGCTGGAACAATCCACTCATCCCTATATTCTGCAGCTGGTACAGGAACGTATTGCCCAGGGGAAAAATGAGGGCTACGATATTATTGTATTGGACGTACCTTTATTGTTTGAGGTTGGCTGGGACAAAATGGCGGATCAGATCTGGGTTGTTTATGTGAGTAAAGCGACCCAGTTAGCTCGTCTGATGCAGCGGGACCGCCTTTCCGATCTTGAAGCGCTGGTGCGCATAGGCTCTCAGATGAGCCTGGAAGAAAAAAAGGCCAGGGCAGACTTGGTCATTGACAACGGTGATACGCCGGAGTGTACCCGCGAGCAAGTAATTCAGGCCTGTAACCGAGTACGGAACCAGGCGGGAGAACAACAGAAATAAAAACATTTTTTGAGTTTCCGATACATATTCTGTAACGAGTATAATAACGGAGTGGATGATTTTGCAAGGTCTCACCCGGGTGAAACTCCTGGTGACAATGTGTCTTTTTTTGGTGATAAGCGGGGTGTTCATTTACCGCAGCGATTGGTTTCAAGAGACTTTCCTCTACCCCTTTCTCTATCGGAGCACCATTTACCATTATGCATTGGAGAATGAAGTGGATCCTTATCTGGTAGCGGCAGTCATAAGGACGGAAAGTAAATTTATACCGGAAGCACAGTCGCCCAAAGGGGCTTTGGGCCTGATGCAAATGATGCCGGAAACAGCCCAATGGGTGGCTGAACAAAGCAAGACTGTCGGTTTTACACCTGAGACCCTTACCCAGCCGGAAATGAATATTCGCCTTGGTACCTGGTACCTGGCATCTCTAAAGCATGAATTCGAAAACAATGAAGTTTTGATGCTGGCTGCCTACAATGGAGGGAGAGGCAATGTAAAGGAATGGATGAAAAAATATGGCTGGACCATGGGATTTTCTGATGCCTCCCAGATTCCTTTTAAAGAAACGAGGGAATACGTTGGTAAAGTGTTGTATCATAAACAGCGTTATCAAGACCTGTATGGGAGATAGAGGTGTAGTTTGCAATTGAAAAAGATGCTTTGTATTATGTTAGCTTTCGGATTGCTGATATTTAGCGCTGCCTGCAGCAACAAGTCCGCCCCTCAGGATTCTCAGAAAAAAAGCCCGGTAATGCCGGGCGGGCGACTGGTCTTTGCCAGCAGCTATGAACCCAACACGTTAAATCCTTTGTTATCTGACCTGGTCAGCGCCAAGGAAGTGGCCAGTCTGGTTTTCAGCGGCTTAGTCCGAATGAATGACAAAGGGGAATGGTTCGCCGACCTGGCGACGGAAGTGCCTTCTCTGCAAAATGGCGGCGTAAGCGCAGATGGCCGTACTGTGACCTACCGGTTGCGGCAGAATGTTCTCTGGCATGACGGTGTGCCGTTTACGGCTGACGATGTGGTTTTTACCTGGCAGGTCATCATGAATCCTAGAAACAACATTGTAACGCGGGAAGGATACGATCAGATTCTTTCGGTAGAAGCAGTGGACAAATATACTGTTGTAATGAAATTTCGCCAGCAGTATCCTCCCTATCTGACCCTGTTTTCCGCTATTTTACCCAAGCATTTGCTGCAATCGGCGGATTTTGCCAAAACAGCCTTTCACCGGGCGCCGGTGGGAACCGGGCCGTTTATCTTTAAACAATGGCGTATTGGCGAGGATATCACTCTGGATGCAAACCACAACTATCACTTAGGCAAGCCGGTATTGGACAGTATCCTTTACAGAATCATTCCCGACCTGAATGTCCTTTTGACCCAGCTAAAAGCCGGTCAGATCGATATTGTCGGCGGTCTTGATTTGGCCTATCTGGAACAAATTAAAGCCATGGACGGGGTTCGTTCGTTTTTTTCTCCGACCCTTGTTTGGGAGCATCTGGACTTGAATATGGACTCTCCGCTGCTGCGGGATGTTCAGGTACGAACCGCTATTGCACTGGGGTTAGACAGGCAGGCGATTATCAATGCCGCCTTAAAGGGAACCGCTTCGGTTGCAGCAACGGATCAGGCTGCTTTTTCATGGGGCTGCAATCCGGCGCTTCAGCCTGCGGCTCGCAATCTGACGGCGGCCCGTGAGACGCTTACTCAGGCAGGCTGGAAACTGGGAACAGACAATGTTTTTGTCAAGGATGGGCGCAAACTGGCCATTTCCCTGATGACTACTAATGGCAATAAAACTCGGGAAATTGCCGCTCAGGCTGTTGCCCAGCAGTTGAAAGAATTGGGCATAGAAGTTTCGCTTCGTTTTATAGACTCTAAACAGCTGTTTTCTACTGTTTTGCCGGGCAGAAGGTTTGACGCGGCAATGTATGCCTGGCAATTAGGACAGGACCCTGATAATCGAGGACTTTGGCATTCCCGCAGTATTCCCGCGCCTCACAATCAGTACTTGGGTAAGAATTACTCCGGCTGGCGAAATCCTGAAGTAGACAATTTGACCGACCAGGCTTTCCAAACAATGGATGTAATGGCGCGCCAGCAAATGTATTACCGGGTACAGGAACTGATGCTGCAAGATTGGCCAGCCATTCCTCTGTATTTCCGGACTGAGTTGGGCGTAACCAAACATAGTATCGTGAACTACCAACCGACGGTCAATGGCGGTGCGCTCTGGAATTCCTGGCAAATCGGCTTTGCTGCCCCGTAAAATCTTGATACAATTTTATAGACAAGGGTATTGACGCTTTGTCAATCTTGTGTTAATATTACTTCATTGTCGTATGACAGATGCGGCCGTGGCGGAACGGCAGACGCGCTAGCCTCAGGAGCTAGTGGGGGCAACCTCGTGGTGGTTCAAATCCACTCGGCCGCACCATAAAATCTGTTATTTGAACGCGGTTGTGGCGGAACGGCAGACGCACCATCTTGAGGGGGTGGCGAGGCAACTCGTGTGAGTTCAAATCTCACCAACCGCACCAAAGTATATGCGCAATGAAGCGTATGAGAGAGGATATCTCCCATACGCTTTTATTTTTTTCATAGTGGTATTTCAATATGGGAAAATTATTTCTTTATCTGAATTTTGCAGGAAAAACAAGCATACATACAGAAATTACGGACTGTACAGTGGGCGCCTTTAGGGTGCCCTTATCATGATTTTCGTATTAATGCACGGTTTAAAGAAATGGGGAGGTAATGGCTATGTTGGATGCAAGCGTGATCAAACTGGCGCAGGCAGTAGAGAAAAAAACAGTGGAACGGCGGCGGGACTTTCATAAATTCGCGGAAAGCGCCTGGACAGAGTTCCGTACCGCCTCCATCGTTGCTGATACACTGAGTTCTCTGGAATATGAGGTACTGGCAGGAGATCAGGCGATTGATGCCGCTGCCATGATGGGAGTACCGTCATTGCAGGAATTGAAAAAGCACGCCGAGCGGGCCCTGGCCCAGGGGGCCAATCCCAAGTGGGTAAATATCATGCAGGGCGGCAAGACCGGCGTGGTTGGCGTGATGCGGTTTGCCAAACCTGGCCCGACTGTAGCCCTCCGCTTTGATATGGATGCCAATGATGCAGTAGAGGTTCAGGAAGACAGTCATCGTCCTTACCGTGAAGGTTTTGCTTCGGTTAATAAAGATGCTATGCATGCCTGCGGTCATGACGGGCATACCGCTGTAGGGCTTGCCGTAGCGGAAGTTCTGGCGGGGCTGAAAGACCAATTGGCCGGGACCGTTAAGCTGATTTTCCAGCCGGCGGAAGAAGGCGTGCGTGGCGCTAAGGCCATGATGGTAAAAGGGATCGTTGATGATGTGGATTATCTGTTAGGCATGCACTTTGGCGTGACATTAAAAAGAGTGGGGCAGGTGGCTTGCCAAACGGAAGGATTTTTAGCCACCACCAAACTGGACGCCGTGTTTACCGGCGCCCCGGCTCATGCCGGCGCCGCGCCTGAAAACGGGAAAAATGCCCTGCTGGCGGCAGCAACCGCTTCTCTCAATCTGCATGCTATTTCCCGGCACAGCGCCGGCGCTTCGCGGATCAATGTGGGAGTGATGCAGGCAGGTACCGGACGCAATGTGGTGCCTGCAAACGCACTGCTGAAACTGGAGACTCGCGGTACTACCAGCGTCATCAATGAATATGTCTATACCGAGGCTATGCGGATCATCCAGACGGCTGCCGCTATGTATGATGTGAAAGTGGCGGTCACTGAAATGGGCGGCGCTGCCGGCTGTGGCAATGATGCCGCTTTGGTGGAACGAGTCCGTCAGGTAGCCGAGAGAATCAATCTGTTTGATGAATTTGTTCCGGCTGGTAATATCGGCGGCAGTGAAGACTGCACCTATTTTATGGAACGGGTGCAGCAGCATGGAGGTCAAGCCGCCTATGTAATGGTGGGAACTGAATTGACGGCGGGACACCATGATTTTAAATTTGACTTTAATGAACAGGCTCTATTTAAAGCGGTTGCTTTCCTTAGCAGCGCCGCTGCGGACCTTTTAGCGAAAAAATAAGATATAAATTGACATCTTTCAGGGATGCTGTTAAAATGTATACAAATCTAAATAGACCTTTAAACTAGTCCTGCGAGGCTGGTAAGGTAAATACGTTTTGTGCGTAGTGTTATGCCTTTTTGTGCCTTGCAGGTGCAAAAAGGCTTTTATTTAGAAAGAAAAAGCTCTGCGAAGCAGGCTTGTGTCCGAAATCTATACTCTCAATTATTGATGCACCAGTCCCAATTTTTATTAGGAGGATAGGCGTATGGCTAAAGACAGTACCGGTCAAGATATCTTAGAACTGCGCAGCATGCCGGTGGAAACGATGGAATCGATTCTGGCAACAGCCAAAGAAATGAAGAATATCGTTTTACGGGATATTAAAAAACTGCCGACATTGCGGGGCAGATCCATTATTAATCTGTTTTTTGAACCCAGCACCAGAACCAGAACTTCATTTGAGCTGGCCGGCAAGTACTTAGGCGCCGATGTGGTCAATATCACTACCAGCGCCAGCAGCGTGGTAAAAGGGGAAAGCCTGCGGGATACCCTGTTGACGGTGGAAGCCATGGGTGTGGATGTTATTGTCATGCGTCACTCAGCGGAGGGGGCGGCTCACTTTGCCGCTAAAGCTGTGCAGCCGATCATTGTCAACGCCGGCGACGGGGCCCATGAACACCCGACCCAGGGATTGCTTGATATGTTTACTATAAGAGAAAAAAAAGGTACGATAGCAGGTCAAAAGATTGTGATCATCGGCGATATTACCCACAGCCGGGTAGCCCGTTCTGATATCTGGGGCTTAAAGAAGCTGGGAGCTGATGTACATCTATGCGGACCTGCTACTCTTATGCCCAGAGATATAGGCGAACTGGGCGTGACGGTTCATGCCAGAGTGGAAGAGGCACTGGAGGGGGCGGATGTTGTGAATGTCTTGCGCATCCAAAAAGAACGCCAGCAGAAGGGACTGTTCCCCTCCGCCCGCGAATATGCCAGGATCTTTGGCGTCAATGACGCCCGCCTGAAATTAGCCAAACCGGATGTTTTGATTTTACATCCCGGCCCTATGAACCGGGGCCTTGAGATTGCGTTTGATGTGGCCTACAGTGAACAGTCTGTCATTCAGGAGCAGGTTACCAACGGAGTAGCGGTGAGAATGTCCATCCTATTTCAGGCACTGATGGGAGGAAAGAAAATTGAAGCTGTTGATTAAAGGCGGCCGCATTATCAACCCGGCGCTAAACATGGATATAGCCGGCGACATCTTGATTACAGATGGTTGCATTGCAGAGATCGGGCAGAAGATTGACGGGGCCGGGGCGGAGATATTCGATGCTACGGGCTATATTGTGGCGCCCGGTCTGGTCGATATGCATGTCCACCTGCGTGAACCCGGCTTGGAAGCCAAAGAAGATATTTATTCCGGCACCCGAGCGGCTGCAGCCGGCGGTTTTACCACCATCGCCTGCATGCCTAATACCAAACCGGTGGTAGACTCCTCCATCGCCGTATCGGGGATTATCCAGAGGGCTCAAAACGAAGGGGTCGTTAGGGTCAGGGCGATAGGCGCTCTGAGCAAAGGACAAGAGGGCAAAGAATTGGCCGAAATTGGCGATATGGTTGCTGCCGGAGCTGTGGCCCTCTCAGATGACGGGCATTATGTAAGCAGTGCCCGGTTGTTTCAGGCAGGGCTGTTATACGCCAATATGTTTGATAAAGTGGTCATTTCCCACGCGGAAGAGGAGAGTCTGGTAGAAGACGGCCATATGCACGAAGGAGCCATATCAGCCATGCTGGGAATGCGCAGTCGGCCGGCAGTAGCCGAGGATATTGCGGTGATGCGGGATGTCATGCTGGCGGAGTACACCGGCGCCCGTCTCCATATCGCCCATGTCAGTTCCGCCAATGCGGTGGAATTCATCCGGCAGGCCAAAAAACGCGGTGTTAAAGTCACGGCGGAAGCCACACCCCATCATCTGACTCTGACCGATGAAGCGGTGATAGGCTTTGATACGGCTACTAAAGTGAATCCTCCTCTGCGCTCCGCCGATCATGTTCAGGCATTGATTCAAGGACTGAACGACGGCACAATTGATGCCATTGCCACCGATCATGCGCCCCACGCGGCCGAGGAAAAAGATATGGAGTATATCTACGCCCCCAGCGGCTTTGCTGGTTTGGAAACGTCGGTAGGCGTGATTTTGACCTCTTTGTATCACACTGGTCAATGCACCTTGCCGCAGATTCTGGAGAAGATGACCATCGGTCCGGCCCGGATTCTGGGAGGGGAGGCCGGTGTATTGCAGCCGGGAGCGGCAGCTGACATCACTCTGATTGATCCAGACCGGGAATGGGTTGTGGATGAAACCACCTTTTATACCAAAGGAAAGAAAACGCCCTTTTCCGGCCAAAAATTAAAAGGAAAAGCTGTGGCTGTCTTTGTGGCCGGCGAATTAATCATGAAAAATGGTGAGGTGCTAAAATGAAGGGAAAACTGGTGTTAGAAGACGGCAGTGAATTTCCCGGAAACTTGCTCAATGGCTCGTCTGAATTAGGAGAAGTGGTTTTTAATACCGGCATGACGGGTTATCAGGAGACTCTGACTGATCCTTCCTATTGCGGGCAAATTATCACTATGACCTATCCTCTGATCGGCAATTACGGTACAGCTCAGGCGTTTAACCAGGCGACCCATTCCTATGCCAAGGGATTTGTAATCGGTCAGCTATGTGAGCATCCCGGCAACTATCAGGCGGAGGAAACCCTCCCCGCATATTTGAACGAACAAGGGATACCCTGTTTATATGACGTGGATACCAGGGCCGTTACCCGCAAGATTCGCGCCGGCGGTGCCATGAAGGGAGTCATTGTTCCGGCGGATACGGACAATGCCAGGGTGAAAGCCATCCTTGCGGGAGATGTGCCGTCGAATGTGGTGACAGCCGTCACTACCCGGCAGATGTACAAGATTCCGGGAAAAGGCCCTTCTGTGGTGGTCATGGATTTCGGTATTAAGCAGAATATAGTAAACAGCTTAGCCAAAACCGGCATGAATTTAACGGTTGTGCCGGCCGGCACCTCAGCTGCGGCTATCATGGAAATGAATCCGGACGGGCTGTTTTTATCCAACGGCCCTGGCGACCCTAAAGCCCTGCCGGGAGCCATTGCCACGATCAGAGAACTGCTGGATTATCGCCCTATCTTCGGTATTTGCCTGGGGCATCAACTGCTGGCTCTGGCCATGGGCGGCAATACCTATAAATTGCCGTTTGGTCACCGGGGGTCCAATCATCCGGTCAAGGATCTGATGACCGGCCGGGTCACCATTACTTCGCAAAATCATGGCTATGCAGTAGATGAAGCCTCCATTCAGGGGATGGATGTGACTGTGACCCACCGGGCGGTGAATGACGGCACCATTGAAGGGATGCGCCATAACCGTCTGCCGGTGTTTTCGGTGCAGTATCACCCGGAAGCCGCACCTGGCCCTGATGACAATGTCTACCTATTTGACCGATTCCTGGAAAATACGAAGCAATAAAGGGGGTATTGGCATGCCCAAAAATGTGGATTTACGTAAAGTGATGGTCGTAGGATCCGGCCCGATCGTAATCGGTCAGGCGGCCGAGTTTGATTATGCCGGTACCCAGGCTTGCCGCGCATTGAAAGAAGAGGGGCTGGAAGTTGTTCTTGTCAACAGCAACCCAGCCACTATCATGACGGATACGACCGTGGCTGACCGGGTATATATTGAGCCTTTAACGCCGGATTTTGTCGAGTCTATTATCAGCAAAGAGCGCCCGGACGGGCTGCTGCCCACCCTTGGCGGGCAGGTCGGCCTGAATATGGCGGTGAATCTGGCCGAGCGGGGTGTTCTGACCAAGTATGGGGTGAAACTCTTAGGAACGCCTTTGAATGCCATCAAAAAAGCCGAAGATCGGGAAATGTTTAAGGCGACCATGCAGGAAATCGGTGAGCCGGTTCCTGAAAGCGCCATTGTAGAAAGCATTAAGGAGGCCCAAACCTTTGCTTCCCGGGTGGGTTATCCCCTGATTGTCCGCCCGGCCTATACCCTGGGCGGCACCGGCGGCGGTTTCGTCACCAACGATATTGAATTAGTGGAAGTAACCACCCGGGGCCTGACCCACAGCCCTATCGGGCAGGTGCTGATTGAGCGCAGTGTGGCGGGTTGGAAAGAAATCGAGTATGAGGTTATCCGGGACTCCGCTGATAACTGCATCATCGTCTGCAACATGGAAAATATCGATCCGGTAGGGATTCATACTGGCGACAGCATCGTGGTGGCACCGTCCCAAACCCTAACTGATCTGGAATATCAGATGCTGCGGTCCGCTTCGTTAAAAATTATCCGCTCCCTGGGCATTGAAGGGGGTTGCAATGTGCAGTATGCGCTAGACCCCTACAGCAACAGCTATTATGTGATCGAAGTTAATCCACGGGTCAGCCGCTCCAGCGCCTTGGCTTCGAAAGCCACCGGGTATCCCATCGCCAAAGTGGCCAGTAAAATTGCCGTTGGCTATCATCTGGACGAGATCAAAAATGCCGTGACGGAAAAAACCATGGCTTGTTTTGAGCCGGCCTTGGATTATGTTGTGGTAAAATTTCCCCGTTGGCCCTTTGATAAATTTGTTGGCGCTGATAAATTGCTGGGAACCCAAATGAAGGCCACCGGTGAAGTTATGGCCATTGACCGGAGCCTGGAAGCAGCCTTATTAAAGGCCATACGTTCGCTGGAAATCGGACGGCATCATCTTAGCCTTCCTGCTTTGAGCAAGCTTAACCTGGATGAAGTAAGAAGCCGGCTCGCGATAAAGGATGACGAGCGGTTGTTTGTCATTGCCGAGGCACTGCGGCGAGGCCTCAAGCCCGATGAAATTCATCAGGTCACCCGAATTGATAAATTCTTCTTACAAAAGATACAAAATATCGTGACTATGGAGAAGCGGCTGGCAAAAGACAATTTGGAGGCGGTTCTTTTGGCGGCTGCCAAGCAGATGGGCTTTGCCGACCGGGCCATTGCCGAATGCATTGGCCGCACAGAGGCCGAAATAGTAGAATTGCGCCAGCAGTGGGGCCTTAAGCCCTGCTATAAAATGGTGGATACCTGCGCCGCTGAATTTGAAGCGGTTACTCCTTACTATTACTCAACTTATGCCCAGGAAGATGAGGTTAAACCGGGGAACGGCCGCAAAGTGATGGTGCTGGGTTCCGGTCCTATCCGCATCGGCCAGGGAATCGAATTTGATTATTGTTCGGTTCATTCGGTGCTGGCCTTGCGCCGTCTGGGCATAGAGTCGATTATCGTGAACAATAATCCGGAGACAGTCAGCACTGATTTTGACACCGCTGACCGGCTCTATTTCGAACCGCTTACCGCAGAAGATGTGATGCATGTCATTGATAAAGAAAAACCCGAAGGAGTCATCGTCCAGTTTGGCGGACAGACTGCCATCAACCTGGCGGGGCCCCTTTCTCAGAGAGGCGTCCGCATCCTGGGCACCTCGGTGGAGGATATTGATAAAGCGGAAGACCGGGAACGGTTTGATCAACTGTTAACTGAACTGAACATTCCCCGCCCCAGGGGAGAAACGGTCACCAACGCGAAAGAAGCCGTGCAGGCCGCCGCCGACATAGGCTATCCCGTGGTGGTGCGGCCTTCTTACGTATTGGGCGGCCGCGCTATGGAGATTGTCTACAGTGAAGCTGAATTGGTGGACTATATGAACCGGGCGGTGCAGGCTTCGCCGGATCATCCGGTACTGGTAGACCGATATATGCAGGGGATCGAAATGGAAGTAGATGCAATTTCCGACGGGATTGACGTATGCATTCCCGGCATCATGGAGCACGTAGAGAGAGCGGGAGTCCACTCCGGTGACAGCATCGCGGTGTATCCGCCTCAGACTCTGAGCCAGAAAGTTTTGGATACAGTTGTGGATTATACGAAAAAACTGGCATTGGGATTGAGAGTAAAAGGCCTTGTCAATGTGCAGTATGTCGCCGTCGATGAAATGGTCTATGTTATCGAAGTGAACCCCCGCTCCAGCCGCACTATTCCCTTTTTAAGCAAAGTGACTTCTGTTCCCATGGTTCCTATAGCCACCCGGGTGGCTTTGGGCGAAACCCTGCGCTCCATGGGTTACGCATCTGGTTTATTGCCGGTAAAGTCCTATACCGCCGTAAAGGCGCCGGTCTTCTCTTTCGCAAAAATGCAGCGGGTTGATGTCTCCCTGGGGCCAGAAATGAAATCCACCGGCGAAGTTATGGGGATTGATTACCACTATGCGAGGGCTTTGTATAAAGCTCTCACCGGCGCCGGCGTACGCATCCCGGAAGAAGGCCGGGTCCTGTTCACCGTGGCTGACAAGGATAAGGAAGAAGCTGGCGCACTGGCCAAAACTTGTTTGGAATTGGGCTATCATCTGGTGGCTACGGCCGGAACGGCCGCTTATCTGAAATCTCTCGGCTTACCGGTGGAACCCGCTCCGAAAATCAAAGAGGGGAATCCCAATATCATCGATATGATCAAAGGCGGACAAATTAACATGGTGGTCAACACCATTACCCGCGGCAAGGAACCGGTGCGGGACGGGTTTAAGATCCGGCGGGCGGCGGTGGAGCACGGCATACCCTGCTTAACCTCCATTGACACGGCCAGCGAGGTCTTTGGAGCATTGGACGTGATCCGGGAGCGCCGCCTGGTGTATTCCCTGGCGATTCAAGATTATGTGGGCGGAGGAGATGAGCTTGCCTAAACTCCTCGTCCAGGCTGCCATTCTGCAGCATATCGATCTGAGTTCATCGATCAAACAGATGACGATTGCCGCGCCGCTTTTGGCCCAGACGGCTCAACCCGGACAGTTTGTCCATGTGAAAGGGGCCGGACATCCGGAACCGCTGCTGCGGCGTCCCATCAGCATTGCCGGCGTAAATCGGGAAGCCGGCACTCTGACTCTGATCTATCGGATCGTAGGCAAGGGATCGGCCATGCTGGCCGCTCTCAAGCCAGGGGTCGATTTGTTGGACTGCCTGGGCCCGTTGGGGCAGGGATTTGCCTTGCGCGGCGAAAAGCCTTTATTGATTGGCGGTGGGATTGGCATTGCTCCGCTGCTGTTTCTGGCCCAGTGTTTATGTCCTTTGCCGGCAGAAATCATCATGGGAGGAAGAACTCAGGGCGAATTGACCTTTTGGCAGCCCCTGTTTAAAGATGCCTGCCAGCATATTCACGTGACAACCGACGACGGATCCCTGGGAGTGAAAGGTCTGACAGTAGATATTCTGCCCCAGATGCTGGCCAGGCACTTCGACATGATCTACGCCTGCGGGCCGCAGCCCATGCTGCGGGCCGTGACAGCCATCGCTGGGACGCACCGCGTCCCCTGCCAGGTTTCGCTGGAAGAGCGGATGGCCTGCGGCATCGGGGCTTGTCTGGTGTGTACCTGCAATACGGAGTCAGGCGCCAAAAAGAAAGTATGCAGTGATGGCCCGGTTTTTTGGGCCGAAGAAGTATTGCTGTAGCATAAAGTGTGCGATGGGGGTGAAGACAGGATGGAAGAACATTTAATTGTTGCCTTAGACGCCAGTTCTATGTCAGCTATGGAAAAAATAGTTTTAGCTCTGGGGGACAGTGTAAGCTATTATAAGGTCGGCATGGAACTATTTTACGCCACCGGCGGGCAGGCAGTACCTTGCTTGCTGCAGGCCGGGAAAAAGGTTTTTTTGGACCTGAAGCTTCATGATATTCCCAACACAGTGGGGCAGAGCATGGCCGTTCTGACCGGTCTGGGAGTCTCGATGCTCAATCTTCACGCCGGTGGCGGCCTGACCATGATGCGGCGGGCCCGGGAAGCAGTGGATAAGGCTAGTGCCGGCAATGGGGCGAAACGACCTCTGCTGCTGGCGGTTACCGTGTTAACCAGTATAGGGCAGGAAGAGTGGCAAAACCTGCACATGCCCGGTGAGATTGGCGCCCAGGTGGTTCATTTAGCGCAGTTAGCGCAAAAGGCTGGCATGGATGGGGTGGTTGCCTCGCCGCAGGAGGCGGCCTCGATTCGTGCTGCCTGCGGCAGGGAGTTCCTGATCGTGACTCCCGGCATCCGGCCTGCAGGGTCTGCTGAAAGTGATCAGCAGCGTATCGCCACCCCCCGGGGAGCCATCCGGGCAGGGGCCAGTTATTTAGTGGTCGGACGTCCGATCACCGGTGCTAAGAATCCCACAGCAATGGTACAGAAAATTATTGGGGAAATGGGGGATTAAGCATAAACGAAGCACAAGTGAAACAACTTTTGATTGACACAGGAGCCATACTGGAAGGCCATTTTCTTCTGACGTCCGGCTTGCACAGTCCTATGTATGTGGAGAAATTTCAGGTTCTGCAGTATCCCCAGCATACGGCGGCCCTTTGCGCCGCACTGGCCGAACGCTTTCGGGACAAACAAATCAGCGTGGTGGTCGGTCCGGTAACCGGCGGGATTCTTTTAGCCCATGAAGTGGGGAAAAACTTAGGCACCCGTGCCATATTTACCGAACGGGAGAACGGCGTTATGACCTTGCGCCGGGGATTTGTCATTCACCCGGGAGAAAGGGTGCTGGTGGTGGAAGATATTGTGACCACCGGCGGTTCGGTGCAGGAAGTGTTGGACGTAGTGAAACAGGCACAAGGAAATGTAGCGGGGGTCGCCCTGTTGGTAGACCGCAGCGGCGGTAAAGTTTCTTTCGGTGTACCTACAGAAGCGTTGCTGCACCTTTCCGTCCAGAGTTACCAGCCGGCTGAATGTCCTTTGTGCGCAAAAGGGCTCCCTATTACCAAGCGGGGAAGCCGTAAACTATAAACCATTTGACGGATATTAGGCAGAGAGCAAGATTGAGTGAAATAACATCTCGCCAAGTGATATTATCCATTTTTTAGTATTGATTTCTCGGTTGATTTGTGATATTATAATAATCCGTCAGAGGTTGACAAACTTATGCGGAAGTAGCTCAGCGGTAGAGCATCGCCTTGCCAAGGCGAGGGTCGCGAGTTCGAATCTCGTTTTCCGCTCCATTCTTTATAGGGGTATAGCTCAATTGGTAGAGTAGCGGTCTCCAAAACCGTTGGTTGAGGGTTCAAGTCCTTCTGCCCCTGCCAGAATAAAAGCCCACGGAGTTTCCGTGGGTTTGTTTTATCGTCTGGAAGGGATTCCTGTTTCTCCTTTTAGAACTTCGTCCCGCAGTTGCGACCATATGGTTTGATACAGTTCAATGTATTGCGGTGTGGTCCGAATGGTTTCTACATCCCGGGGACGGGGCAGGGTTACCGGCACAATCGTTTTAATCGTCCCGGGCCGGGCGGACATCACCAGAATCCGGTCTCCCAGGCACAGGGCCTCATCAATGCTGTGAGTGATAAATACCGTGGTTTTGCTGGTCCCTTCCCAGATGCGCAGCAGTTCTTTTTGCAGCAGAATGCGATTTTGTTCATCCAGAGAGCCGAAAGGTTCATCCATTAACAGGATCTCTGGGTCATTGGCGAAAGCGCGGGCCACGCTGACTCGCTGTTTCATGCCGCCGGACAGTTGACAGGGATAGGAAGCGGCGAATTGTTTCAGGCCGATCATTTCAATATAATGATTGGCGATGTCCCGGCGGACCGGTTTGGGCATTTTCCGCATGCGCAGGCCGTATTCCACATTCTCGGTGACTGTCATCCAGGGGAAAACGCTTTGTTCCTGAAAAACCATAGAATTCAGCGGACGGCTGGTATCCCGGGCTTTGATCGTCATATTGCCGACAGTGATGGTTTCCAATCCGGCTAAAATTCGTAACAGAGTAGTCTTGCCGCATCCGCTTGGCCCGACGATGCAAAAGAATTCACCGTCTGTGATGCGCAGGTTAATATCCTCCAGTGCAGTGATGGTTCCTTGGGTTGTGACAAATATTTTTTGAATCTTTTCCAATTTAATGCGAACATCTGCCAATAACTGCACCTCCATTACATAATATCATTAATTTTTCCAGGGGATTACCCATCGTTCGATTTGATCCAGCAGCAGAGAAAAAAGATAACCCAAAACAGACAGTACGATAAGCGCTACAAACATTTGCTCGATGTCAAACATGTCGTATGCCCGCCAGATCATCCAGCCTACGCCGGCTTTAGCGGCTGACAGCTCGGCAGCGACGATCAGGATGAGGGCCATCCCCATACTTAGCTTCAATCCGGCGAAGATCATGGGCAATGCTCCGGGAAACGCCACTGTCAAATAAAAATCTTTACGGCTGGCTCCGAAGTTTTTGGCCACATCCAGATAAATTTTTTCGATATTTAAAACTCCGGCCATGGTATTGATGACCACTAAGTAAAAGACGCCGATGGCAATGGTAAATACCTTGGAAGTTTCGCCAATGCCGAACACCAGCAGGATGAACGGCATAATCGCCAGTTTAGGTATGGGGTATGTTGCCTGAATCATGGGCTCGATCGCCGAACGAATCAGAGGCGACAAACCCATGCTCATGCCTAAAATGATTCCCGGCGCGCTGCCGGCAATGAATCCCAATATCACCCGCTGGATGCTGACTCCGGTGTTCAGCAGCAACTCACCGGACAGTAAAAGGGGGATAAAGGACTGAAAGATCAGCGACGGCCTTGAAAAGAGGCGGACGTCGATCACCTGCAGCCGGGATAGTATCTCCCAAATCAATAGTAACGTCAGAGGTGATAAAATTGACAACAATCGTATGTGCCGTATTGGGTTCATAATTCACCTCCTGTCAGTGGGTTATGTAGTCACCTTGCCTAGGAAGATTACTTCTGGTACTTCCCTAATATGGCGTTGGCAAATTCCACATAACGATGATCAATGGCTTCACTGGCCTTGATATCTGCTTTTAGCAGATTATTTTCCTTATACCAGGACAGGTCCATTTCGATACCCCTGACCCGTAAGAAGCCATCTGGGTTTAAACCTATGGGAAACATCTGGTCGTATAGCTTGGGATCTTTTACGACTGAGTAGTTGCACAAGAGTTGAATCATTTCGGGTTTCCCCTGGTCTTTGAAAAATGCATCATTGTAGTCTCGAAGGGATTTTACATAGGCAGTCATAAACCGGTTGGCAACCTCAGGATTTTTAGTCATAGACGTGCCGAAAACCAGCAGGGCGGTCTGCGCTTCCGGGTCATACTCCGATGGATCTTTCCAGGGATACAGGATATCCCTGGCCATGCCTTGGGCGATAAAAGGTTCAATGACCATGGCCGCATCAATGCTTTTGTTGGCCAGTGATACCAGCATATCAGGAAAAGCACGGATTACCTGCATATCAATGTCCTTGAGAGTCAGGCCGCCTTTTCCCAGAACCCGTACCAACGCTATCTCATCCAGGGAAGCTGTCCCAACAACGGCGATTTTTCGGCCGCGCAAGTCTTTAAAATCCTTGACGTCGTCGACTAAGTCCTTGCGGATGACCAGACGGTAGTAGCCTTTGCCGGGTAGATTCACTCCCTTGTCAGCGACAATTTTGACCGGAATGTCCCGTGACATGGCATTGAATAATCCTGATGCCGTCACCGTGGCTGCCACATCCATCTGGCCGGCAGCCAATTGATTGATCATTTCCTGACCGGAATTGAATTGCGCCGCTTCGATTTTGATCCCTACATCGCGGTAATATCCTTTGGCCATACCGATGAGAATGCCGGCATCCGATACGACTTGTTTCATTCCTACGGTGACCGTGAACTCTTTGGGTAAAGGAGTCAGTTTAGGCGCCCAGTCCGGTCCCGTGACAGCCGATGTTTGCGACGATGTTTTCTGACTGCCGCAGCCGATGCAGGTGATGACGAGACATATCGACAGCAGTAAAGCCAGGGCGCACAACTTCTGCTTTTTGGACATTTGGTTTCCCTCCCGGTTTCAGATTACTCCATGGTATTCTTTTAGTGGAAGTTTGGTGACTCTTGCAGGTTTTTTCCATTGAGCACAGAATATACTTAGATTGCGTAGTATGGGGAGACATTTTATGGAGAATATTAGGGAACTAGTCCGCCAATGGGCTTACTTAGACAGTCTTGAACCAGATATGGCCGGTTTTAGCTTAACCAAGCCGGATTGCATGACCGGATCGCAATATCTCATTTTTAGTTATTCATGCCAGTCGCGCCGGCTCGCTTTTTCGGCTTTGTATGATGAAGCGACCAAGGATTTTTTAGTCAAAATTTCGATCGGCCTTTTGGAATATGTCGATATTAATTTTATTTGTCAGGATCTGGCGCAGTTTGAAGCTATATTAAGACAACGGCTCCAGTCTCAATTAGCCAGCATGGCCGGATTGGAACCGCAGACTCTGGGACACGTGTTTGGCGCCAAGAAAATCACGGAGTGGGACTATTCGGGCTGTTTGCCGGCAACAGCTGCCGGATTCGATTTGTTTGTAAATCCGGCCCGGCCTGTCAGGTGGATCAACGGAGCCTATCTGATTGTCGATTATAGCGATTTTGCCAGCGACAGCAATTTAACTATTATGTATAATATCTACCGGGATGATTTTTACGGTGAGAAGAGAATCCGCTGTACCCCTGCAGTCATTTCAACCTTTGATGCAAAGGAGATTGCTGAATTACAAGAAAAGATCAGTACGCATCTCCTGCCGACATTGGAAGAAATGCGCGCAGAAATTCATGAAACTGATCATCATTAAAAAGGGGATAAAGAATAAGGAGGAAAAGCAATGCTGCCTACAGGGTTAACTATCGCAGGGTCTGATTCATGCGGCGGCGCGGGGATCCAAGCGGATATAAAAACGTTTTCGGCGTTGGGCGTCTATGGCATGAGCGCCATCACAGCGATTACCGCGCAAAATACCCAGGGAGTCACGGATATTCGTGAACTGGATACCGCCATTATCCGCGCCCAGATCGACGCTATATACACCGATATATCAGTTGGCGCTGTGAAAATCGGTATGCTGAGCAGCACTGAAATTATTCAAACGGTGGCGGAAGGATTAAAAAGCCATCAGGCCCATAATATCGTTTTAGACCCGGTCATGATCTCCAAAAGCGGCAGCCATCTTCTACGGCCGGATGCTGTTACTGCTTTGAAGTCCCACTTAATTCCATTAGCCCGGGTTGTGACGCCAAATCTGCATGAGGCCGCCGAACTGGTGGGATTCGCTGTGGATGACTATAAAAAAATGGAGGAAGCAGCCCGCCGAATTCATGCTATGGGGGCCGGGCATGTGGTTGTCAAAGGCGGCCATTTGTCTGGAGCCGCCTGCGATGTGGTTTTTGATGGATATACCTTCAACTATTTGGAGAATGAACGAATTGACACCAAACATACCCATGGAACCGGCTGTACCTTTTCTTCCGCCATTGCGGCCGGTCTGGCGCAAAAAATGAGTCTCGATGAATCGATTCGCCGGGCCAAAGTGTTCATAACAATGGCGATTCGCCATGGGTTCGACCTGGGGCATGGGGTCGGACCGACGCATCATTTTTATGATTTCTATCGGAGCTAAACAAGGGGGATTCAATGTGGCAAGAATACTGATATGCGACGATTCAATGTTTATGCGCATGTTGCTGGGCAAATTATTAAAAGAAGCAGGCTATGAAATAGTGGCTGAAGCCGGAGACGGCAACCAGGCAGTACAGCTTTATCAGCAGTATAAGCCGGATTTGGTTACGATGGATATTACCATGTCCCATCTGGATGGAATAGGGGCGGCTAAGAAAATTCACGAAATAGATCCTTCGGCCCGCGTTGTTATGGTAACAGCTATTGGGCAAAAACAGGTAATAGAGGATGCGAATCAGGCGGGTGCTTCCGGTTTTATCATTAAGCCTTTTGCCCCTCAGGAAGTGCTTCGTGTGGTTAAGAGTGCTCTTGAAGACTAGCATCGACATTTCTGCAGAGATCATAAAGAGATTGGAAAGGTCATTTTGTTTAAATATTTTGTTGACAGAAGAACCGGAATGATATAAAATAGATTTTGCAGTTCATTCACGGCCTCGTGGTGTAGTGGTCTAACATGCCGCCCTGTCACGGCGGAGATCGAGGGTTCAAATCCCTTCGAGGTCGCCAATAATTGCCGCGGTAGCTCAGTCGGTAGAGCAGAGGACTGAAAATCCTCGTGTCGGCAGTTCGATTCTGCCCTGCGGCACCATAATGCGGAAGTAGCTCAGTGGTAGAGCATCGCCTTGCCAAGGCGAGGGTCGCGAGTTCGAATCTCGTTTTCCGCTCCAACAAAGATGGCGGCATAGCCAAGTGGTAAGGCAGAGGTCTGCAAAACCTTCACCCCCAGTTCAAATCTGGGTGCCGCCTCCAAATTTAAATCTAACAGTTTTTTTGTGACCCGATAACAGAGTTTTATTATCGGCAGGCAGAAAATTAAATGCCGGGGTGGCGGAACAGGCAGACGCAAGGGACTTAAAATCCCTCGGGTGGTAACACCCGTACCGGTTCGATTCCGGTCCTCGGCACCAACGCCAGGCATACTATCTTGAGATGGATAGTAACCATATAATCAGGATTTACAGCAACCTTATCAACGAAGTTTTGAAACATGGCCCGGACTCTGTCCGGGTCTTTTTCATTTACGGCGTCAGACCACGCCTGGTTTTATAGCCATGGGCGTTCCGCCAGTCTGAAATAGTTCCGTATCCATGCCTCTGCAGGAACATATTAAAAATCATCCTTTAAAGCCGATTCGTAGAAGATACCTTAAGAGAGAGAGTCGGTCTATCTTCCCTTCCATACGGTCAATGTGCTCAAGACACGCTCATTTACATCTATTTGTATACTTCACGAGCGTCGAATAGGGCAGAAACTTTTTCGCCCTGGTCCATGCGTTCCTCAGGAGATTTTAAAAAGGCAGTGCCAATAAACACTAGGAGAGTGAGAAAGACGAACAAACAAAAGAAAGCGCCGCTACTACCAATAGCGACGCTAAGAAGTTAGATGCCATTATTTATTACTTGAAATGTCTCCCCGAAACCCAATTTTCTTTACTGCTTTTACAGGTAACTCATCCTTCTGATCCACTACGTCAATTCTTATTGGAATCGATTCGACAGGAAGGAGAAGAGTGGTTTCCGGAGACTGCGAAGTCATCCCGGAAAAGAAAAGGTATTCATTTCCCAGGCGACCTATCTCAGTTACTTCAAAATCTGGATATTGAAGAAGAGTGACTTTCATATCCTGATTTTCCCTTAAACGAGCCTCTTTGATTTGAATCATTTGCATGATTCGTAAATAGATGTCCTTGGCATGATCGTTCATTGTATTACCTCCCTTTGAGGTGATACTTCGATGAAAACCAATAATTTCCTATTTCGGAAAAAAATTAAGAAGAAAGGAGGGGGAGCAACATGGACGAAGCAACCAAAAGGGCAGTTGATGAATTCGCACTGGTATTGACCGAACTAAATCTTAAATACACAAAGTTTATTCGAGAACACATACAACTAAGGTTTATAGTATAAAATAAACCGAGGTGAGGAAGATGATTTATACCAAATTATTCAAATATAAATAACCGTCAATAAAATGACGGTTATTTTGTGGTCTCTTACTTGGCATACATCGAGTAAAGTGCTATAATTACAGCCAATTGAAATAATACGAATTCTGGAGAGGTTAAGGCTATGAGTGGATGTTGTTCTAAAAATAGAGAAAAATTGATTGAATTTATCCAAAACGAATTAATTAACACTGCTGAAGTAATGCAGATTTTAAACTGTAGCCAACAAAATATATCTGACTTGATCAAACGAGGGGATTTGGTACCCGTAAAGGAGATGCCAAAAGACCGATTGTTTTTTAAGACGGACGTATTGGAAAGAAATCCATTCTATATTGAACTCCGCAATATGCTAGATGAGATCATATCAGTTTCTGATATCCCGAATGTAAAGCTATAATTGATGAATTGGTAACAAAAGTTAACAATAATAATTTACTGGATTATGCGGAATTAATTGATGAAGCCTATAAAAAGCTATTCAGATATATACATCAAAAGAGAGAGGAAGAAGCGTTCAAATAGGGCGGATGGGATTGTGGAATAATTAGGTGAAGATAAAAGCCCGCTAACTGGTATTGGCCGGCGGCTTTCTTGCTTGGATATTCGAAATTGATACTGCTCAATCAGCGTGACTAGTGCAAACGTTGAATATTTTTTTCTAATTTTTTACAGAGCACTTTCAATTTGTTTTTATACTGAATGGGCTGCTTACTATATACTCAATCACCTTATCTGTATACTTTACATAGTATGTGATGGAGGTGAATTTTAAATGTCAGACGAAGAAGATCGTGGATATCCAATGCATAAGCCTAATAAAGAGGAAGCCTACATGGAGCATGTACACCTTACACAAACAATGGCAGATGTAGCTTGCGAACACCAACACCTTATTACTGGAACAAGTGGAACGCCGATACGTAAAGGTCGTTCTCATGTTCATCGTATATGTTTCAGGACTTCCTATGACCCGAAGGGAGGGGAGTGCCACTGGCATATGGTCGATGTGATGACTGGCCCTGCAATAGATATTGGTGGTTGCGATGAACATACACATTGCTTTGCAGGTAAGACCAGTTACGATGTAGGTCATTGCCATGATTTTTGCAGTGTTACCGATGCTTCACCGGAGTGTTGCGAGGAAGAAGAAGAACACGAATGTCATTGTTATCGGGAAGATCAATAATAAATTACGAATCATGGGAAGCGTCCGAATAGGGCGCTTTTCTTGTGTTCAAAGGAGAATATCATGACAAAGAACAACCGGGTAAATGCTGATTGCGGGCAGATACTGTCAGAGAAAGAAATGCGGAGTGAGCGAAGACATCTTAATTTTGTTGCTCTGCTGGCTGTTTGGCAGTGAAATGAGTTTAGCTCCGGACCTTTTCGGTCTGGGACTTTTTGTTTTGGGAAAAAACAAAACTGCCTATTCAGCGGCTAATCCCGATTAGCCAAAGGGGAGAGGGAGGGAACAAGTATGTCAGAACGGAAAACGCTCTCCGAATGTGACGCTTGGATAGAAAAACACATCCATGAATCAACCGGGAAAATACACTGCCGATTTGCCGGCAGCCATGGACCTATATACAAAATGGTCGATCTCTGTTTGAAGAGCCAAGAGGGCCGAAGTAGTGTGCCGTATGGGATTTTAATGCACCGGAGAACATAATAAAGGGAACTGCAAGCACGATACCGAAGGCTACGGTATGGCGGCGCCAAGTATTCAGCACATACCGGGAATACAAATAAAAGAAAGATTGGTATGCCTAACGCAAGAGCCGGATCTTCGGCAGCAAATTCGCACTGGCCTCTTGTGTAAAAGGGACTTTTTTTAGGCAGCAAAAACCGTGGGCGGCTCTTTGGCCACGGTTTTTGCTGATTTGCTTCCTGTCGCAGGTGAAAATCAAAATTCTTTATTATATTACTTTATTCGGCAGGATTTGCAGGGCAGGAATCGAATATTCACTAGCGGGGAGTTTATTGTTGGCTCCCGGCAGTAGATGATTAAGAGGCAAGATTAGGAAGGCGGCGTTGCCTTCCTTGGTTTTATTTATCTCAGCGTCAGCGTATTTTTGTTCAGCACGGGGGCATATATGCTAGCACTATATTGGCATAAACTTTTTGTTCCATATTGGCCGATCGTTATGATCTCTTTACTTTGCTTTATTATAGCCAGTGCGGCAGGCCTTGCAGCTCCGGTTGTGATGCAGCTGCTGATTGATAATGTCTTAACGGCCGGAGAAAGGTATCAACTGCATATTATTAGCGTTGGTATCGTGATTTTATATCTGCTGAAGGGTTTATTTCTCTACGCCTATAGTTATACTATGGGAAGAGTCGGCAACCAAATGCTGCAGGCAGTCAGACAGGAAATGTATGCTAAGATCCAGTCAATGGATTATTCCTATTTTCTCAAACGCCCGCCCGGTGAAATGATTTCATTGTTTACCAATGATTTGCTGTTCATCCAGCAGGCCGTCACAGTCAGCATTTCTGATTTTATTGTTGAGTCTCTGAATGTTATTGCTATTATGTTGATTATGATTTATTTTGACTGGCAGCTCTCTCTGGTTACTTTTGCCACACTGCCGTTTATTGTCCTGGCCATTAGTTTTTTTAATAAAAAAGTGGGCCGATTAGGGGCTTTGATGACCGAGACTATGGAAAAAGTCTCCGGGTTATTGCATCATTCCCTGCTATCGGTCGTCACTGTGCAAAGTTATAACCGGGAAGAATATGAATATCAAAAATTCAGCGCTAAGATATGGCAGGCAGCGGGGGAATTTTTAAAAATTCAACGGCTTAATGCCATGTTGGTTCCTCTCATCGAATTCCTGGCTGCCATCGGCCTGACGGTTATTATATGGTTTGGCGGCAGGGCTGTCATTGAAGGAGATTTAACCATTGGCGGTATGTTCGCCTTTTTGGTGTACATTATTAATATTCCTCCGCCAGTGCGCAAGATTGCTCAGGCTTATACGGCGATGAAGCTGGGTCTCGTTGCCTGGAAAAGGATCGAAACCTTATATGCGCAGCAGCCGGCTGTCATTGACGGTTCTTTAGAAGTACCGGCAGGAGTGAAAGGTATCGTTGAATTTGAACAGGTGTCTTTTCGCTACCGTTCGGATGTAGAAATTCTGAACCATATATCATTCACCGCTAAGCCGGGAGAATTTATTGCGATTGTCGGTCCCAGCGGCGCCGGCAAGTCATCTATTGCCAACCTGCTGCTGCGGCTGTTTGATCCTACCACCGGCCGGATCATGGTCGACGGGGTGAATATCCGGGACTACCGAGTATCACAGTTACGGCGACGCATTGGCTTTATTCAGCAGGAACCGATTTTATTTAATGCAAGCATTCGGGAAAACATTCGCTATGGCTGTCCCGATGCCACTGCGGAGCAGGTGGAGCAGGCTGCCCGGATGGCAAGCGCCCATGATTTTATTATGGAGCTCCCCCAGGGGTATGATTCGCCTGCCGGCGAAATGGGCGGTTTATTATCCGGCGGGCAGAGGCAAAGAATCGCCATTGCCAGAGCCTTGATCCTGCAGCCGGCCATACTGCTGTTAGACGAACCTACCGCCTCTTTGGATACCCAATCGGAAATGAGCGTCATGGAATCAATCCGGCAGGCCAGTATTGGGAGGACTACCTTCATTATTACTCACCGCCTGTCGACCCTGCAGCCTTCTGACCGGGTGATTTACTTATCCGGCGGCAATATTGCGGTATCAGGCACTCAGCTTGACATTATGCAACACCGGGAAATACATCTGCACGATAGTGCCTTGGTTAACAAACCAAGCTGTTGAATAAGGGGGCTTACCGATAATGGATCTTTCAAGATCTTATGCCTGGAAGGTACTAAAAGGTCATGTCACCAGTGAAGTTCTGTTAAAGCATTGCTTGGCAGTAGAAATTGCCATGCGGGCATATGCAGTGAAGTTTGGCCAGGATTCCCAGTATTGGGGGAGCGTTGGTCTCTTACATGATGTGGATTTTGAAAAGTATCCGGATGAACATCCCTGTCATGCGCAAGAAATTCTTTCTGCTGCTGGTTTTGATGCACAATTTATCATTGATGTGGAATCGCACGCCCGGGACTGGGAGCATGAAAGAAGCTTACTGCAAAAAACATTGTTGGCCGTGGATGAGCTGACCGGATTTGTTATCGCCTGTGCCTTGGTTCGCCCGGACAAAAGCTTGGATAACCTGGAAGTAAAATCAATTATGAAAAAAATGAAAGATAAGGCTTTTGCGCGGGCAGTGAATCGTGAGACCATGCGGCAAAGCGCTGAGGCCATGGGACTCGGGATGGAAGAGCATGCCGAATTTGTCCGACAGGCTTTGGCCGAAGCGGTTAAACAGCCGGAATACCAGGAAATACCGCTTGTATAACCGACGTTCAGAAAGCAGGAGAAAAGCCTGTATTGCAGAGAGTTTCTTTCTGCCAAATAAAAATCCAGCTTGCAGTATAGCAAGCTGGATTTTTTTCTTAAAGCTCTACGGAGCAGGCTGTTTTCCTGTTGGCACAGACGGTGCCGGTTCCGTTAGAGGGATCATAGGGTTGTGACAAGGATAGCAAAAAGATCGGTCACTGCGAAAAAAAGTTATCCCAATTCATATACAGAATGATTAGTACGACAGAAAAGGCTATGCCGATATCCCCGATATACTGCCCCATTGGTAATCACTCTCCTGTTGCGATTATATTGCATGTGGCGGCTGGATGCAAGCGAAAAAAACTTT
>NZ_AFGF01000012.1 GCF_000219125.1 Acetonema longum DSM 6540 | reverse complement strand
CCTTCTTGCTATTCATTATACGGGATTACGGGCTACAGCACAAACCTGACCTCCCGGTAAGGTAAAGATCCTGGCCCCCAAAATCCTACGCAGGAACCCAGGTTTTATCCAGGCGGCCGCGGAAAGGGCCGGGCTCGCTATTTCACCGCCTCAAAGGCCGGCTTTACGACTGGAAACTGCCTGGCGTCACTGGTGGACAACGTCGGAAACCATTCGATTGCGGACGCAAAATTGGCGTGTTCAGCGGCTAAACCGATAATAAAAAAGCGTCCCTGCCGGAACGCTAGGCTTAGCAATTAACGCCTTAAGTAGGTTGTGATTCCTCTTTAATTCTCTCCCACTCAGCCTTCAATAAACCCTGGCACATATCAGCAAAATCTTTAATGTCCTTCTGTGCTTCTGATAATTCAAAAACAGTCTCGGCGGAAAGTATCTTTTGGCTCATTTCATCCAAGTCCTGCAAAAAAGCTGTTTCTTTTGGATTTAGACGAAGTTGAATTAAATAGCTGGTCTTAAGAAAATAGCATACTAAGTCATTATATGCTGTAGCAAAAGGGATTTTGCGCGCTTCTTCATCACGCAGGCGGCTAAATTTAAGAACCAGAATTTCATGGCTCTTAGAAAGAAAGTCCGCCATAGCTTCCCTAAGGGCGTCAACCCATTTAATTCTTTCGGAAGTAATTAACTCTTTATAGGTTTTCTTCGAATGAGTCGATAAATCCGCCCTTAACTTATTGTGGTTATACCAATTATTTGCAAAACAAGTTAGTATTGATACTACAATAGCTACCAAAGCAGTACCCAAAACCTCCACCCAAACCACCCCATCTTTCTAGATGCAAACTTCGGCAAAATAAGTTAAATTCCTGCAAAAAAGCTATACGCTTTGCCTCATTTCATCCTTGAAATATGCCCGCTCACTGTCCAGGCTGCGGTAATGAATTGCAAGAACCTTAAAATTATAAGTTGGTTCAGAAATCCAACCTATCAGGGAAATGCCCCGGAAGGAGTGTCATATCTTCGGAATGGCTATGGTTTCTCAGGCGCTGGAATACGCCGGAACCGTCATGATACCGGTCAAACATTGGCATCGTAAAAGATATGCGATGCAATAGAAGCTTATGCAAATAAACGTAAAGGCCAAGGATAGCAGCGTACCCTTGGCCTTTACGTTTTCTGTTTTTTTTAATTTTACCAATGCAAAGCAGCACTATGCAAAGTTATCTGAACAATAATTTGTGCAGCCAATGCTTTTTGATATCAATGGCTTTCTTAGGACACAACTCATGGCAGCAAAAACAGCTGATGCACTGATCCAAATCCGGCACAGGCTTTCCTGAGCTCATATCGATGATCCTGGCAGGGCATCCCCTTTGGCAATCGCCGCAGGAGATGCACAGATCATAGTTAAACACCGGTTTTGCCCGCAAAATGTTTGCCAGAAAATTCGCCGCAAATTCGGGCATGGCGCCGGCCAGTAAGTTGTCATGCAGCGAACCCGGCAGTTTAAACGGCGGTATGTGTATGTCCTCCAGCCGTGTCCCCTTCACTGTCAGGTCTTGCAGACTGCCGCTGAAGATTCCCCTGTCCCGGGCCAGTTTTACAGTCGGCACGGTTAACGGGTTAATGCCTATGATATGAGCGGCCGCCGTATCCAGAGCGTAGGGATTTTCCGAGGCCAGGATAAGCCCCGCATGCCTTTTTTGCCCGGCGGAAGGCCCGTCCCCTTCCATTCCTTCTATGGCGTCAATAATTGTAAAGACCGGCTTGATATATTCGCAGATGTCTATCAAATGGTGCGCAAAATTTTCCACGCTTTTCATCTTGAAATGATATTCAGCTTTAATAAGCCCGGGTATCACGCCGAATAAATTTTTGACAGCCCCGGTATAAACCATCATGCCGTGGGTTTTCAGCTTAGCTGCCGATACAACAAAATCAACATCCTCCGCAATTTTGATGATTTGCATGCTCTTCAGCTTTTGCGCCTGTTCATTCGTGACCTGTACAGCAGCAACATCATAATTCAGCTCGCAGCCTGTTTTCTCCGCCACTTGCGTCATCCCCGCCGCCTTATAGATCCCTTCCAGCCGCTTTACCGTAAAAGGGCCGCCCGGGCTGTCCCCGACTATTACCTTGCACCCCGCGGCCTGGAGGTATCTGACAACCGCCTCGACTACGGCCGGGTGCGTGGTAACCGCATCTTCAGGGGCATTTCGCTTTAACAGGTTTACCTTGACTAAAACCCGGGCCCCGCTGACCATTTTGCTTTTGATTCCGGGAAGATTGTCCAGGCAGGCGAAGACCGCCTTCTCCACTTCTTCATACCCATAGGCTGCACACTCTGTAATGCTGACAGTTTTCATGCGCTTTCTCCCCCGTAATAAATGATTTCCTTTGTTGCGTTTTTCAGATAAAACCAACCTTCTTGCAATGCGCCATCATCAACTCTGTTTTTTCACGGTCCAGGCCGGGCCATGTAAAGTTCAGCGCCTGCAAAATGCTTTCCGTTTTTTGGTTTTGCACGATAAACGAGGTTTTGCTTGCCCCCTCAAAAAACATATTCGAATGAACGAGAACCCTGGTAATGTAGCTTTTCACCGTTTCATCCTCATACTTTGCATACAGATATTTTATAAAATCATTGACCGGCATTACGTTGACAGCAACCCCTGCCCGGCTTATCAGTTCAGCCAGGGTAACCATGCTGACCTGTTTGCTGTTGAACAAATGGTAGGTTTCATTTTGTAAATTTTTCTTATCAAACAGCAGGACGATGGCTTTGGCGACAAAATCAATAAAAGAAAAATTCATGGTTTTCTGGTGCATTTCCGGAAAATACCCGATATTCAACAGCGATTTCAGCAGTGTATAGAACGCATTGTCCTCTATATTTTCCTGAAACACGCCGGAGGCAGAATCAAACACCAGATTGCCGACCCGGAAAACATTCGCCGTCAGTCCCTCGCCCCTGGCCTTTGCCAAAGCTGTTTCCGCCGCCAGTTTCGTTTCCACATAGTAATTATCGGAATGCTGGCCCACATTACAATCATATTCCGTAAACAGCAGCCTGGCTTCCCCGTCCACATACCCGCTTCCCACGCTCGTGGTGGATATAAAGTTGTATGCTTTTTTCCTGCCGGTATTGGCAAATTCGATCAGCCTTTGGCTGCCCTGCACATTGATCGCGTAAAATTCGGCGTAATGCCCGTAATGTTTTACATTGGCCGCCGAATTGATAATGCAGTCAATCTTGGCCGCCAGATTCATGTATTCATCCGGACTGAGGCCCAGGCTCTCTTTGGAGATGTCGCCGCTAAACACGCGTATTCTGTTTGCCAGACTTCCGTTGTCCGCCCTGCTGAAATTAAAGTAAAATTTGAGTTTGGACCATAACCGGTCTTCCGCCTCCGCATCGTTTTTCGCTCTTACCGGTACATAAATGGTGTAATCGGTGTTTGCCAGCAATTGGCGTAAAATGTGTACGCCAAGATATCCCGTGCTGCCCGCAAGCAGGATATTCCGGTACTCTTCCCTTTCCCCAAGGTCTATGTCCCGGTATCTGCGGTTTTTCATCCTGTATTCTTTGAGCCTGTTGCGCAATTCGCCATCAAAGCCAATGCTGTCCGCCCTTGCCGCAGCCGCCTCATTTAAAGCGCCGATTGTTTCTTTTAACCTGTCCTTGGAGTATTTCACTGCGTCGGCCAGCGTCCGGATGGTCTGATTTTGGAAAATATCGTTGATCCCTATCTCAAAATCCAGCGCCAGCTTGGCTACAACCTGGATAGCCTTGATCGAATTTCCCCCCAGCATAAAGAAGTTATCTTCGATGCCTATCGTCTCTATCCCCAGTATTTCCTGCCAGACCGCCTGAATCCTCCGGTCGGTGTCATTTCTCGGCGCCGTATAGCTTTCTCCCGCGATCCCCCGGCCGGCCGGTTCGGGCAACGCCTTCCGGTCAATCTTGCCGTTCGGCGTTAACGGCATATTGTCAAGCTGGACAAAATACGGCGGCACCATATACTCAGGCAGCTCTTTTAACAGGTATTCCCTAAGCTCATCTGTCTCCGGCGCAGGATTTGCCACCATATATGCGGCCAGATATTTATCCCCCCGCTGATCTTCCCGGGCGATTACCACCGCTTCCTTCACGGCGGCATGCTGTAAAATCCGGTTTTCTATTTCGCCCAGCTCGATCCGGAAGCCCCTGATCTTTACCTGGTGGTCAATTCTGCCGAGAAACTCAATGTTGCCGTGGGGCAGCCAGCGCGCCAGATCGCCCGTCCTGTACATTCTTGCCCCGGGGATAAAGGGATTGGGCACAAACTTCTCCGCGGTCAGCTCCGGCCGGTTCAGATACCCTCTGGCCAGGCTGTCGCCTGAAAGGCACAGTTCGCCGGCCGCGCCGACCGGCTGCAGATTGTTGTTCCGATCCAGAATATAGACTTTTGTATTGTCAATAGGGCGTCCGATCGGCGGCAGCATGTCCTTGGGCGCATCAGGGAAAACCCGGGCCCAGGTCGCGACTACCGTGTTTTCCGTGGGGCCGTAATGATTGAACAGCGCAAAGGGCAGGTCCGGCGCGGGTCTGCGATGCAGCTTATCGCCGCCTGTCAGCATGGCCCTTAACGCTATGCCGCCGGGCCAGGCTTCGGCCAGTAAGGCTTCCGCCAGCGGCGTCGGCAGAAAGCTGACGGTAATCGCATTGTCCTTGAACCATTGAATCAGGCCTGACAGGGAAGATCGCGTTGCGTTATCCGGAATATACAGGCCGGCGCCGGCCGTTAAATACGGCCATATTTCCCAGACGGAGGCGTCAAAGGCCTGCCCCGCTATCAGCGTGGCTCTGTCCGCAGGGGTTATGTCATATTCTCGCCGGTGCCAGTAGACGAGATTGGCCAGGCTGGCGTGCTGCACTTCAACCCCTTTCGGGTTGCCGGTTGAACCGGAGGTATAGATAACATACGCCAAATCCTGTGAAGTATTTTCCGTGGCAAACCCGGCAGCGTCTCCCCAGTACAGTTCCGGATCTTCCAGATCCATCGTCTCACCCGGGAATACTGCTTTATCAAGCAGGTGTTTTTGCGTTAGCAGGATGCCTGCCCCGCTGTCTTCCAGCATATAGCTGATTCGCTCAGCCGGGTATGCCGGGTCGATTGGCAGATACGCCCCGCCTGACTGCAAGATCCCCACCAGTCCGATGATCAATTCCGGCGAGCGCTCCGCCATGACGCCGACAATGCTGTTGGCTTTGACGCCCTTATTTCTTAACACCCTCGCCACGCAGGCTGCTTTTTCGTTTAAAGCTCTGTACGTCAGCTGTTGATCCTCATAGGCCACCGCAATATTGTCAGGCGTTTTCCGCGCCTGTTCCGCAAAGAGGGCGGCAATCGTCCTGTTTTTGGGATATGCCGCCGCCGTATCGTTGAAGCGATAGAGGAGTGCTTCTTCTTCTGCCGCCGTAAGCAGCTTCAGGTCTTTCACCGCCGCGGCGGGATTGCCGATTACGCTCGCTATCATTGCTTTCATATGCGCTTCCAGCCTGGCGACAAAGGATCTGCTGTATACCTGCGCATTATAACTAAATTTGATGTGGAGTTCTTTACCGGGAATAATAACCAGATTAAAATCGTAGCTCGTTTGTTCGAAAGCCTCAATGCCGCCAATGGCAATCCCCGACTTAGCATCTCTGATCTCTGTCGCCGGGTAATTCTCAAAAGCCACGATGTGGTCGATAAGGGCGCTTTTCAACGCCGTGGTCGCCTGTATTTCCGCCAGCGGATAATAGCTGTACCGCTCCGAATCCACCGCAGCCTGCTGAACCTCCTGCAACAGCCGGGCAAAGCTCTTTTGCCCGTCACACTTTATGCGTACAGGCAGCGTATTAATAAATAACCCCACCATTTTCTCCACGCCCTCTATTTCGTGGGGCCTGCCGGATACAACCGCACCGAAAACCACATCCTCGGCATTGTTATACCGCAGCAGCATGACACCCCATAGGGCCTGCATAAGCGTGCTCAGAGTTACGTTGTTGTTCCTTGCGATATCCTCCAGGCCTTTTCGCGCCGCCGCATCCAGCGTGAAGCCAAACTCTTCCGGCTCATATTTTCCTATTTCCGGCGTGCCGTTGTTTCGGGGAAGGGATGCCTGCACTTCATAATCGCTTACATATCCTCTCCAATACGACGCGGCCGCCTCATTGTCCTGTCCGGCAAGCCATTTGATGTAGCCGCTGTACGGATACACTTCGCCTAAATCCGCCGGCCGGCCCTCTTGCAAAGAGGCATAAATGTCCAAAAAGTCCTTCAGGATAATGCCCAGGCACCAGCCGTCCATAATGATATGGTGGAAGCTCCATATCAACTTGTAAGATTTCGCAGCCGTCCGGATGACGCTTAAACGAATCGGCATATCTTTACGCAGGTCAAAGCCGCGCATTTTATCCTGCGTTTTATATTTTTCAATGAATGACATTTGCGCCGCGCCGGTTAAACCGGCGGCATCCTCAAGGGCAATATCGGCCCGCCGTTCCCGCAGCACAACCTGCAGCGGCCTGGCTACCTTCTCAGAGACAAAAACGGTGCGGAGAATGTCGTAGCGTGCGACCAGCTGGTTGAAGCTTTCCTGAATATGCCGCATATCCAGGCTGCCTTCCACTGACAGGATGGTTTGCTCAAAATACGCGGCGGATTCATTGTCCAGCAGCGCATGGTATAACATCCCTTCCTGCATAGGCGACAACGGATATACGTCTTTTACATTTCTCGCATCAATGCCGCTTAACGCGTTGGCCAGCGCATCAAGTGTTAAATGCTTGAACGTAAAATCGCTGGGGGTCATTTCGCTGTAGTCCCTAGCGGCGCAATGCTCCGCCACCCGGATGAGATGCTTTCTGAAGCCTGCCGCCACAGCTTCAATGGTTGCCGCTCCATACTCGTCCCGGCTATAGGTAAAATTCAAGGTCAGCCGTCCCTGCGCCACCATGCCGTTTATATCGATGGCATAGGGGCTTTCCATGTCAGGAGACACGCAGTCCCCGGCAGTAAGCTCTTCTATTGCAAACCCGTCATTGCCCCCGTCGAATTGCCCCAGGTAATTAAAGCTGATTTCAGGCTGCAGGTTAAACTGCAGCGCCGCCTTGTATCCGGGCGAGGTCAGATATTTGAGAATGCCATAGCCAATACCTTTGTTTGGGATTTGCCGCAGGCTTTCCTTCACGGATTTTATCCGGCAGGCCAGTTCCCGTTCGCCGCTCATGTCAAGGATCACAGGATATTGGGCGGTAAACCAGCCGACGGTCCTGCTGACGTCCACACCCCTGATGATTTCTTCCCTGCCGTGTCCTTCCAGATTGATCAATATCCGGGCATCCCCGGTCCATTCCCTGACCGCAAGCCCCAACGCCGTAAGCAGAAGATCGTTGATCTCGGTATGATAAGCGGCGTTTGCCCTCTTGAGCAGGGTTGCCGTCTCTTCCTCCGTCAATTTCACCTGTACGGTGTTATGCTCCCGATAGCTTCTCACGGCAACCGATTGATCCTTAATAAGCGGTTTCACCTCGATTGCCTCCAGCCCGGCCCAGTAGGGCACCTCCTGCAATAATTCCCGGCTGTCGGCGTAAGCGGCCAGTCGCTCCGACCACTCTTTGAAAGAATCGGTCTTGTCCGCGAAGGTTATTGCTTCCTGCGACAAGGCCTGCGTGTACCCCTGGAAAAGATCCTGCAGAAGGATTCTCCAGGATATCCCGTCCACTACCAGATGATGGATAACAAGGAACAGATGGTCCCCGTCCCTGGCCTGGTACAATTTTGCCTTAACCAGCGGGCCGTTATATAAGTCCATGCTCCTTTGCAGCCGGCCGGACTCCGCCGCCATAATTTCCCGGAAATTCTCAGCCTCGCGTAAATCCAGCGTCTCCAGGGTGTACAGTCCGGCCTCTGTCCCCCGGTTAAACAGCCGTCCCTCTTTCGCTACGATTCGCAACGCGTCGTGATGCTCCGCCAGCCTGACAAACACGCTGCGCAAAGCGGCTTCATCAAACCCCTCCCGGCGATACAGCATTACCGCCTGGTTAAAGTGGTGCTTGTCCGTAAAGCTTTGCTCAAACAGCCAGTGCTGGATCGGAGTCAGTCCGATATCGCCTTCGACAACAGCCTGAACTGCTTTCCGGCTCGTCGCCTTTACATAGCCGCTCAGTTCGCCAATGGCAGGATGTTTGAACAAATCCTTCATTTCCAGCTTTAACCCGTATTGATTCAGCCGCGACAGCACTTGTATCGCCTTGATCGAATCCCCGCCCAGCGCGAAGAAATGATCCTTCAGGCCCACTCTTTCGACTTTCAGTACTTCCTGCCATATCCGCGCCAGTATTTCTTCCGTTTCATCCCGCGGCGCCATATATTCCACAGCAGCAGCCAGGCTCAGGTCAGGCTCGGGCAGCGCCTTCCTGTCGATCTTGTCGCTGCCGGTCAGGGGCATCTTGTCAAGCTGGATAAAATAGGACGGGACCATATATTCAGGCAGTTCCTTTAACAGAGCTTCCCTCAGTTCACCCGTCTCCACCGCACGGCTCGTCGTAAAATACGCCGCCAGGTATGCCTCCCCTGCCCGGTCTTGCCTGGCAATGACCACCGCTTCCTTTACCGCTCCATGCTCCAGCAGCCGGGCTTCAATTTCTCCCAGTTCGATGCGGAAGCCTCTGATCTTTACCTGATGGTCAATCCTGCCGAGAAACTCTATATTGCCGTCAGGCAGCCAGCGCGCCAGATCGCCCGTCTTATACATTTTTGCCCCGGGGCTAAAGGGATTGGGCACAAACTTCTCCGCGGTCAGCTCCGGCCGGTTCAGATACCCCCGGGCCAATCCGTCGCCCGCTATGCACAGTTCACCGGCGGCGCCCACAGGCAGCAGCCGGTTGTTGCCGTCGAGAATATAAATTTGCGTGTTGCTGATCGGAACGCCGATCGGCACCGAGCCATACCCGCTTGCTTCCGGACTGTACTTCCAGGTGGTTGCAATGACGGTTGCTTCGGTAGGTCCATACGCGTTGATATAGACCCGCCTATCCTTCCATTTTTCCATCAGGCCCTTGGTGATGGCGGACCCGCCGGTGATCAGCCGCTTCAAGCCGGGCACATCCCCCGGCTCAATACCGGTCAGATACGGTGGCGGCAAAAGCGCGATGGTAATCCCGTTTGCAGCGATAAAACGGGTAAACTCGCCATAGTTATGGATCGTATCCCGTGAAACGATATACAGCGTTGCTCCGGCCAGCAGGCTGGTAAACATTTCCCATACCGAAGCGTCAAAGGAACTGCTGGCGAATTGCAGCATTCTGTCCTGCCCGCCGACCTGGTAGGTTTGCTGAAAGAAGGTTTTCAGGTTGGCGATTCCCTGATGCGCAATCATAACCCCTTTCGGATTGCCCGTTGAACCCGACGTATAAATGATGTATGCCAAATCCTCCGGCGTATTTACGCTGTCCAGGTTTGTCTCCTCCCCCTGATACAGTCTGCCGTCTTCCAGGTCCAAAACTTCACCCTGATAATCCGGCGGCTGCATCAGGTTCCTGCCGGTCAGCAGGATCGCCGCGGCGCTGTCTTGCAGCATATATTGGATCCTGTCCGCAGGATAGTTCGGATCGATCGGCAGGTACGCCCCGCCCGCCTTGAGCACCGCCATCACACCGATCACCATTTCCAGGGAACGTTCGGTCATGATACCCACGATGCTGTCAGGTTTGACCCCTTTATGGCGCAACACTCTTGCCAGCTGATTCGCCCTGGCGTTTAGCGCCCGATAGGTCAGCTGACGGCCTTCAAACACTGCCGCCGGCCTTTCGGGCCTCTGTTCCGCCTGATCCTCAAGCAATGCGTGGATTGTCTTGTCCCTGTCATACCCGGCCTGCGTATTGTTAAACGCCCTTAACACCTTCCGCCGTTCTTCCTCCGGCATCATTTCGATCTCAGCGAAGCTTTCCCCGCTGTTTGCCAGGACGGCCGCCAGCAAATGGCTAAAATGACTGATCACATTTTCAATCGGGACAAATTTGGCAAAGAGAGCGGTCTGATAGTCAAAATCAAAGACAACGTCTCTTTCCTCATTATAGTCCCTGACAAAGATCGTCAACGCCGTCCGCTCATGCCGGTGCGACAGGCTGACGATCTGATAATCGCTGGCCGTATGATAATTTTCACTAAAATCACGGTTGATATAGGAAAGCGACAGGTCGTAAATATTGCTTTTCTCTACGGCGCCGTTAAACACCGTCCGGTAGATCTCTCCGAAGGGCAGTTTCTGGTGCCGGTAGCATTCCATCAGTTCATTCCTGATATACAGCATCAGCTGAATAAAGGTTAAATCCTTGCCCGGCTGGAGCTTTAACGGCATCACATTGGCGAAAAGCCCCAGCGTCTGCTTGTATTTGGCCTTGCTTCGGTTCAGAATGGGAACGCCGATGACTACCTCGTCTTTGCCGCATAACCTGCTGAAATAAAGAAACAGCACCGCCAGCAGGAAATGGAACACCGAGCAGCCCTGCGCCTCGCTGAAGGCAATGATTTGATTGTACAAAGACCTTTTAACGGCGAAGCTGATCCGATCGCTGGTCACGCCGGCGGCGGCGTCATCGCTCTCCGCATTCCTGCTAAACAGCGGTTCGGGAATCGTCCGGTACTTTTCCTGCCAAAAGGCCTTGTCATTTAAAAACGCGGCGGAAGCGAGATAACGCTGATGCTCCGCGACAAAATCAGTATAGGAGTAGGTGATCCGGTCCAGCTCTGAAGCGCCTGCAAGCAACTGATTATAATTTTCAATGACCTGCCTGTACATAATCGATAAGCCCATGCCGTCAATAATGATGTGATGCACTTTCATCAGCCAGAAATACGTGCCCGCGTCACACTTAACCAACGCAAACTGAAATAAATTCTCGCCAAATGCCATGGGAGTCAGGAATTCCCGGTTCAGCCAGTCGAGGCAATATTCATAGGCGTTTTCCTGCTGGGAAAAATCGTGGAACGGGACTTCATAGGCCAATTCCGGCAATATTTTCAGACAGGGTTCGCCGTTTTTTTTCGCAATATTGCTGCGAAAGCTGTCATTATGTCTGATTACGGCGGCGATTGACCTGCTTAGCGCCGGGACGTCCATCTCGCCTTTAATCTCCATGTATCCGCCTAAGTTGTAGATCGGCTTGCCGGGATATAGGCATTGTTCAAGCCAAATATCCCTTTGGTAAGCAGTCAGTGCATACTCTGTAGCGGTGAGTTCCTCTTTTCCCATGTTAATGCTGCTCCTCCCCGGATTTTTGCTCCGCCTGCAACAAAGATTCAAGCGATAGCATTTGATCGAACAATGCAAACACTTCCTCCGCGTCATAAAGATCCTTGGTCAGGCTCACTTTGATGTGCAGCCTGCCGGCAAGGGTGGATGACACCACAAGAATTGTCTGCGGTTTAAAATAAAAATAGGCGGCATCCACTAATTTTTCCATTACCGGCGATGTGATAACGCCCAGGTTGGAATAGGTCAGTGAAAAGTCCCCCAGGGGGGACCTCTTCGGCATTGTTTTTTGGCACAGCGTCAGGCACTGTCTTTTTGTTTTTTCATAGGAAAAGGCTGCTGCCGCAGCCAGGCAGGACAAACTGTAGGGGATGCCTCGCCGAAACCACTTGAATACGGCCTTGATTTGCGGTTCCATTGCTTTGCCGCCAAAAAACTGCGCCGGCAGGCTGGCTATCAGATTTCCGTACGTATTTTCCGGCGTATAGGGCCTAATCGGCTGCATGTCCATCGGCATCGAAATCAGCACGCGTTTTTTATCATGGCCGCATTGATGGCTGTATTGCAAGAAGCTTTCAGCCAAAATGGAGCACATATGTTCTGTTAAGGTCGTATTATTGCGCTTGCAAAGGCGCAATATGTCCTGGGTATCCTCCCGGCTGAAGCTGTATGCCTTGAGCGCGTAGCTGTTGTTGGGTCCGGGCTGCTTGCCGTAACTGAGATCTACCGTATTGTGCGCGGCCTTTTTGCCGGCTTTGCACATATATTCAACCAGGAAAACCGGCAGCCACACAAAGGCCTTGGCTCTTTTCAACCTGCCCGCCAGTTTCTGCCTGAAAGCTGCTTTGGCCTTTGGCTCAACGCTGCCGGCGGCCTCTCCGCCGGCGTAATACTGCAGCCATCTTTCAATCCAGAAAATAAAAGACCGGCCATTGGCCAGAACATGATTCATGCAAATGACCGCTGTACGGTCATCGACAATAGTGATGTAAAAGGGCAGGCGTGAATTGGTAGGATAATACTGGCGTAAAACAGCCGCCTTGTCATAGCGCCGGTCAAACTCCTCCTGCTCAAAGCGCAGGAAATACTCTATTTCATCCGGTGAAAACCGTTCCCACGCAAACATATTTTGTTCCGGCCGTTCCGCGATTCTGGTTTGCAGCAGCGGATTCTGCAGGATCAGTTTCCGATAGCTGGGAAACAGTTTTTCACCGTCAATTTTTTCTTTAAAAACAACGGTAGCCATCATATTATTGGATGAATTGTACTCCTCAGTCCCCAGAAAATATAAGCCGGCCAGTTGAACCACCTTCATATGCCTACACCTCATTACACTTAATCTATTGAACTTCGCAGCAAAGCCTGCTTAAAAAGATGCGGATGTGCGCTTTTTAAGCAGGCTTTAATAAGATCCCAGAGTTCCGGCGCGTTTGGCTTTTTTCACGCACCAGATGAGAAACAGCAACCCGCCGCCAAAATAAACGGCTGACTGGGAAAGAAGCAGCAGTAAACTGCCATCCCGCCATAAATCATGCAGCGAATAGGTCTCCAGTAAAGTCTGCCGCAGCAAGATGACCCCCTGCGTTGTCGGCAGGGTTTTCGCAAAGATGGCCAGCCATTGGGGGAACTGCTCAACGGGAACCATGGAGCCATTGAGAAACAGCAGCGCATTGGCCGTTAAACTGGCCAGCTGGCCGATCCGTTTAAATAGCAGCGTCGCCCCGGCAATCATGAAACCAAAGCCAAACAATCCGGCGATCGTAACAATGAATACGGGCAAGCCCGACCAGCGGAGCGGAATACTGACCCCAAACCCCCAGAGCATCACCAGCGTCAACAGTAAAATATGAATCGTAGCCGTAATCAATGTGGAAAAAGACCGGCCCATTAATATCAAAGGCACGGGCACAGGACTCATAAAAACTTGTTCCAGCGTGCCAGCCTGCGCCTCTCCCAGCAGGTCATAGCACATATTGGAAATCACAATGGTGGAATACAGCCACATTAAATAACCCACTAAGATAAAAGCAAGGCGGTCCGGAGTGACCTGCCCCCCTCCCATGATAAAGCCGATGCCAAGGAAGACCATGCCCATCACTAAAAGCTGTAAAAAGGTTTCGAATTTATAGTTCCAGGAAATAAGCAGCCCTTTGTAGGTCTCATTCAGCATAACTTTGCATGTCTCCATCGTTGACCTTCCCCCCCCTTGTTTTTCACCAGCTTTAAAAACACTTCTTCCAAATCCGGTTCTATCGGCGATGCGGCAATCAGCGTCATGCCCTGTTCTCTTATTTTTAAAAGCAAACCGTATAATTCAGCCTGACTGCTGATTGGCCCGGTCAACAATACCGTGCCGTTTTCCTCGGTTACGCTGAAATCCCCGGGCAGATTCTTTTCCAGATTGGCGAAATTTCCTTTTGCCTTAATCTGATAGCAGCCCTGTCCAAAAAGCGCCAATAATTCAGCCAGACTCCTGTCGGCAATGATCCGACCTTTATGGATGATGGCCACACGGTCGCACAGCTCCTGCACCACATCCAGCTGATGGGAAGTAATGATGACCGTTTTCTGATACTCCCGGGCCAGCCGCTGCAGCAGCGCCTTCATGATCTGAGTCGCCTCAACATCCAGGCCCAGCGTCGGCTCATCCAGGATAAGAATAGGAGGATCGGCAATCAGAGCGCAGGCAATGGCAATTCTTTGCTGCATCCCCCGGGAAAAATTCCGGACAATATCATTGCGCCGGTCCCACAGCTCCAGCTCCCGCAGAAGCTGTTCGCTGCGTTCGTTTAACGCTCTGCCGGAACAACCCTTCAGCCTGCCGAAATACATTAAATTCTGCCAGGCCGATAAAGGCCAGTAGATATTTCTCGTTCCTTCCAAAACCACCCCGATCTGCCGCATGGCATTGCCGCGCTCCGGACCGGTGTCGCAGCCGTTGAGCAATATGCGGCCGGAGGTCGGGGCGACCAGGCCGCACATCATTTTGATGGTTGTGGTTTTGCCTGCGCCGTTTGCGCCCAGAAAACCAAAGACTTCGCCCCTGTGTATCGCCAGATTCACGTTGTCAACGGCTGTAAAAACAGTTCCGTTATTTTTACGATAGGTCTTGCTGAGGGCTTTAATTTCCACTGTCATGCCTGTCACATTCTGTTCACGCAAAATTGCCCCTCCACCTTTTCAAAAATTCGCCGCCGCGCCGCTTCATGTATCTTGATCCATTCCCATGGCCTGCATCAATTTGGCTTTGCTTCTGCAATAATCATACCGCGCCTGGTTATGTTTCGTCTTAGCCTGAGCCAGCGTCAGCTGGGCGTCAATCACATCCAGGTTTGTACCGGCGCCCTCGCGGTAGCGGATTTCGGTAATCCGGAAAATCTCCCGCGCCTTATCCACCACACCTTTTGTTGTGGCGATGCGGTTTTCCGCCGCCCTTAGGTCATGGTAGGCCTTGCTTACGTCAAGAGCGGCCGCTTCTTCCGCCTGTCGGGCTTGTTGCCGCGCTTTGTCCATTTTACTTTCGGCCTGCTTCACCTTGGACTTTACAACGCCGGCGTCAAATACATTCAGAGAAGCGGTAAGGCTCACCATCCAGTAGCTTTCCTTCGCCCCGGGAAAATCCTCGTCATACCAGTCATTGCTGCCATTCAAGCTGATTTGCGGCAAATTTCCGCTCTTTTCGGCTTTTACGCCTTGTTTGGCGGCATTAACCCTGATTTGGCTCTGTATGACCGCAGGGTGATTCCGCCGGGCGTATTGTATGCACTCCTCAAGGGTACGAGTATCGCTTTCATAGGCTATTGCTCCATTGCCTGTCGCCGTTATCGTGATTTCATGATCCAACGGCAGTCCCATCACATTGTTCAGGCTGTCAATCGCCAGGTTATAGTCGTTCTGCGCCGTCATGAGATCCTGTCCGGCATTGGCCAGTTCCACTTCGGCGCGCAGTACCTCGGCTTTGGTTACCAGCCCTTCTTCATATTTCACCTGCACATTTTTCAAATGCGCCGTAAGATTCTCCATGGACTCCTGGCTGATTTCCAGCAGGCTGCGCGCCTGCAGTGCGTTGAAATAGGCGGTTGTTGTGTCAAAGGCAAGCTGCTGTTTGGCTTTTTTCACTTCCAGACGGGCAGCATAAAGATTGTCTTCGGCCTGCCCCAGCAATCCAGCCCTTCTTCCTCCGGTATAAAGGGGCAGGTTCAGCGTGATCCTGTTCCTGAATCCATTGCTTTTAAGGGCGGAACCGGACAAATAGCCCAGCAGATCATCGTTCAGCGTAGAAGCGGCGATTTCCGCCCGGGAATATGTATGGTCATACTTTAGACCGGGGCCGAACTCCCCTCTGATTTCAGCAACGGCCCAAACCGCCTGCGACTGGTCCGCCTCGGCTATTTTTACCGCGGGATTATTCCGCAGCGCCAGAGCGATGCTCTCATGCAGCGAAAGCTCAACCGGAGCCGCCCAGGTATTCATACTGTTGGCCAGAAATATGATCCCGACAGGTATTGCGACCCAGCACGTTTTCCATACCTTCTGTCTTAGCATGTAATTATTCTCCTTTTCACTTTGAGGCCGCAATGGCAATCTGGGCGGTCATCATCCAGCGCAGACGCTCATCCCAGTAATCCGGAGCAATAAACACGGTATAGGTAATATCCCCCCGTTTCTTCTCCCCGTAAGGCCGGATAAATTGGACCCGTCCGGGAATCTCCAGCCCGGGTATGCCGTCAAACGTCAAAATCGCCGTGTCGCCGGCCCGGACCTTGACGACCGCCAATTCGGTGAGGTCGTCGCTGCGCACCTCCCAGGCGGTTTCGTCCGCAAGCCGCACCAATATCTCACCGGCTGGCGCATGCTCGCCCGGTTTCACATCCAGGAAAGCCACCGTACCGTCGATCGTTGCCCGCAGCTCTGTCTTTTCCAGTTCACCTTCGGACTCGGACAATTTATCCTTTTGGGCCGCCAGCTCCGCCTCCGCCTGCGCCAGCCCGGCCCTGTCCCGTTCAACCGCTGTCTCGGCCTGCTCAAGCTGCTGACGGGACGTGGCCCCGGCCGCGTCCATCCGCTGCTGCCGCTGCCATTCCCGTTCCGCCTCCGCAAGCTTCACCCCGGCCTGCTTCACGGCGGCCTCCGCCCGTTTTACCGCCGAACCGGCGCTGTCCACCCGGGCCTGGTAATCCGCCCGAACCAGCCGGATAATCGGCTGCCCGGCCTGCACCCTGTCCCCTTCTTTGGCCAGTACCTCACCCACCATTCCGTTCACAGGCATTACCATCTGGGAATAATGCACCGGATACACAATCCCTTCGGCCAATACGCGCTCATCCGCCTTTATTGCCGGCAGATCCTGCGGCTTGTTTTGCCGGCCAAGGTTCAACAGCCAGAAACCGCCCGCCAAAGCTACAATGATGACTGCTGCCAGCAGCGCCGACGGCAGATGACGTTTCATCCAGCTCTCCTGGCTCCGCAATCCTTTGTTCATTGCCATTCACTTCTCTCCTTGCCCTTATTCGTATTATTATTGATAACTTAATACATCCCGTACGCTCAGTCTGGCCGCGTTCCAGGCCGGCAGCAGGCTTGCCAGCGCCGACAGCGCCGTCGACAGCCCCAGCCAAATCCCTACGCCCAGAAAACTGAAGGAAAATGCCAGGGGGTTTTGCATAAACAGCACCCCTACCTGATGGCTCAGCAGCGCCGCCACCGGCAGCGCCAGCAACGCTCCCGCCAGCCAGCTCAGTACGCCGATGCACAGCGCTTCCACCACGAATACTTTGCCGATGTCCAGGCTGGAAGCGCCAACCGCCCGCATCACGCCAATCTCCCGGGTCCGCTCCAGGACGTTAATCCCCATCGTCCCCGTCAGTCCCAGCGCTCCCACTACCGCCAGCAGCACCGCCATAATCAGCAGAAAAATGGTGATTATGGCAAACTGCGAGCGAATCCGCTCTTTTTGCTGCCAGGTAATCGTCACATTCTTCACCCGCAGGCTGTTTTGCTTCATATGCTCTTCCAGCGCTCTGCCCACCACGCTTTGCGTCTGAGGATCGGCGGAATTGGTAATGATCTGTACGGTCCGGGCCCGGCCGGTCTCCTGCACCGCTCCGGCCATCCATTCGTAAGGGGCGTATACAATCGGCCCGGCCAGTATGCCCTGAGCAATCCCCACCACCGTAAACTGCAGCTTGCGGGGGCCCACCATGACCACCGCCGGGCCGCCCACCTGTAAATGCGGATTGTCTTTCAGCACCTCCGTATTGATGACCAGGGCGCTTTCATCTTCAGGCAGCAGCCAGCGCCCCTGAAGCATCTGCGGATGGATCATCCCGGTATCAGCCGGGGGCGCAAGAATAAACACATTTTGGCTGGCCTCGGCCTCGGATTCCTTGCGTACGTCCTGCAGCACCCGGCCGGCGGATCTCCCCCAGGGTTCCGCGGCTTTAATACCGGGCACACGGAACACCTCCTGCTCAATGCGGTTCACCCGGTAGCTTTGGGCAAATTCCACCGCCATGTCATAATGAAAATATTCCATCGCCTGGTCCAGAGTGGAATACAGGGACGCCCGCACCGAAAATACCGCCATAAATACCGTCCCGGCCACGGTCAAAGTCAGTAGGGTCAGCGCGAGCCGCCCCTTGCGCCGGAAGGTGTTCCGCAGCGACAGCAGCACAGGCCGGGGCAGCCCCTTCAGCCGTTCCAGCGCGGCATCCACCCAGATGTCCACCCGGCCCCTGGCTTCCACACCACTGATGCCATAGTCATTTAACGCCTCCCGCACCGTGATGCCGGTGCCGCACCATACCGGCCACAGAGCCGCTGCCAGCGGCACCAGGAGGGCCACTGCCATTTCAACCAATATGACCCGCAGCGGCAATTCCAGCCCACCGGACTCAAAGTTAAACATTTCGGACATAAAACCGGTCACCCCACTGGCCGCCAGCGCTCCCAGCGGGGCTGCCACCACCAGCGCCAGAATGCCGTAGGCCCCCACCAGTGTCAGGTACATCCGCAGAATCTGATCCCGGCGCGCCCCGATGGATTTCATAATCCCCAGCTGACGCACCTGCTGCGTCAAAATGGAGGATATCGTATTCACCAGCAGCAATGCCCCCAGCAGCAGCGACAGCGCCCCCAGCACCGCCAGCAGCAGCAGCAGGGCATTGATAACGCCCTGCATCAGATGTTCGCCGGGCGTATTCACCTGCAGCCAGGATACCGTGGTATCCCCCTGTTCCAGTTTGCTCCAGGCCTTCCGGCCCACCGCCTTGATCGGCGCGGTGTCCTTTCCCTGCAGTATGCCGGGCTGGACCACCAGATTGACCTGATCCAGCTGCCGCGTTTCATCCAGCTTCTCCAGGGTATCCATGTTGATGTAGCCGTAGGCGCTGCCGCTGAATTTGCTGGGGAACTGGCTGGGATCATATACAGTCCCGGTGACCTTCAGCCAGCGTTTGCGCCCGGCAGCAGTCTCCACGAGAATGGGTTCCCCCTGGGCCACCCCCAGTTCGGCTAAAGACGAGCGTTCCAGCAGCGCATCCCCGTCTCCCGGCGGCCAGGCGCCGGACTGGGGCCGCACAATATTCACCTTCTGTTTGGCGTAATCCGGAATGGCGATCAGCATCATCTGCCGCCACTGATCCCCCGCCGTGCGCACCCGCAGGTTGACATTGCGCCTTCCCTCGGCCTCCTTGACCCCGCGCAGGCTGCGGACGCTCTCGGCCAGTTCCTCATCAAACGGGTCCGCATACAGGCTGGCGCTGGCCGGCGACGCCGCCGCCCAGCTGATCGCCAGATCCCGCTGAAACATCAGATACGAGCTGTACACCATGCCCACCGCGAACACCCCGACGGAAATAGACAGCACAACCAGGGCCGTCCGCAGCTTGTTTCCCCACAGGTCGGCCCACACCTTGCGCCAGCGCGGCGCCAACAGAATATAGCGGATCATGCTCCCCCTCCCGCGGTTGCCGCAACGACCTGGCCCTCGGCTACCGTTACGATCCGGTTGCCCCGGCTGGCCAAATCATCGTCGTGGGTTACCATCAAGATGGTTTTGCCGCCGGCAGCCAGTTCGCGGAACAGTTCAATCACCGACTCGGCGGTGCGGGGGTCCAGATTGCCGGTGGGTTCGTCCGCCACTAACAGCGGCGGGTCATTGGCCAGGCAGCGGGCAATGGCCACACGCTGCTGCTGTCCCCCGGACAGATGAGTCGGCAGCTTGCCCGCCTGCGCCCCCACCCCTACCAGGTCCAGCAGCTGCATTGCCCGTTTGGGCCGTTCCGCCGGCGTGTAGACATTGCAAAAATCCATGGGCAGCATCACATTTTCCAGTGCGGTCAGCGTCGGCAGCAGCTGGAAAAACTGAAACACAACCCCGATCGTGCGGCCCCGCCATACCGCGATTTGATTTTCCGTCAGCATGTGCACCGGCGTGCCTGCCACCCACACCTCCCCGGCCGTGGGCCGGTCGATGCCGGTAATCATATTGATCAGCGTGGACTTGCCGCTGCCCGACTTGCCCACCACCGCCACAAATTCACCGGCAGCCACGTGAAACTCCACACCTTTCAAAGCCGTAAACTCACCGGCGCCGGTTACATAAACCTTGCGTACCGCTCTCAGAGCCACCGCAGCCGTACCCGGCCGGGGCTGCGGCAAATCCACAGCCGCCAGCCAGGGGAGTAATTTGTCGAGCATTCTATAACCCCTTCCCTTACAGCTCCCCAAAAAGCAAGCCCGGCGCATCTTTTACGGCGCGGGCTCACGAACAGGAGGCAGACTCATAAACGTAAATATATACCTGCCTATCTTTCTGCACCCAACTTCAAACGGATATCCTGCCTCATAGCCTGTCCCGGCTCTTGCCAGCAGCTTGCCCCCAAAATTACCGGTGTTTTCCTGCCAAACCAGTTCGGCATCCTGATAATCAAGAAATATATGTTCGATCGGAAAGAACGCTTTAAAAATACTCTCCTTGGCCGAAAAAACCATAAACAACCGCTCAATCTCCCGGTTATCCCGTTGCTTTACCCAGGCAGTCTCCCCTGGTGTGCACACCTCCTTTACGATGTCCCGCGACACGTTCGCGTCGATGATTTCAATATCTATACCTATCCCGGCTGCTCTTTCCTTCGGCGCCACTGCTGCCAGCGCTAAACCGTCCGAATGACTGATCGCCCCCGCTACGCCGCCTGGCCACACAGGTTCATGCTGCGGTCCTTTAAGGACGGCCGCAGCATCTATGTTGATGTCACGCAATGCACTATGGGCGGCAATCCTGCCGATGCAAAATTCGATTCTGCGCTTTTTTACGGCTTTGGCGCTAAGCAGTGCCATTTCTTCCGGATATAGCGCCGCCTCGTCATAATCACACGCTGTTTTTACGGCAAAGCCAAAACCGTCTCCGAATGGTGAACTGATACTGTCAATTGCCAACACCTCCTTTCATGATTCCTTCTCTAGCAGCGTTTTTCCGATCCATGCAGTATGCGTTTGATGATTTGCGCATTATCGCCTGCGAAACCAGGCTCAAGCATGGCGCTGTGCGGCCCAAATCCGTTATGCTGCGTAAATTTCCCGCTGGTTTGCCGCGCCCATTCTTCCGCAATATCCTGTTGGTGGTTATACGTATCGGTAGAGCATATATGGTGTATGTCGGCTGTAATTTTATCTCCATGAAGCAGAACCAGGCTATTCAAATAGGTTAGATACTGCATGGTCTTGCCTTGAATGAAGCTTTTCATATCGCTTCTTGCTTCCGGCGGCATATCCATATTTGCCGTAAAGGCATCGGCGCGCTCCAGCAGCATTTCCAGCACACCGTCTTCCTGCACCTTGATATACCGGCTGTCGATCAGGATGATCTCCACCTCGCGGCCCAGCTTTTCCAAGGTTCTCGCCACCTCCAGGGTCAATACCCCGCCGGCGGAGAAGCCGGCCAGTTTATAGGGCCCCTGGGGCTGTATGCGGATGATCGTGTCGGCGTATTCCTTAGCTTTGCCGTCGCCGTCGATGAGGTTGAAGCAATATAATGCATAGTCCTCCAGCTTGCCGGCAAGATGACCGTATATCAATCCCAGGGGCACGGCCGGCGGAAAGAAGAACAGCTTATCCGTATTGTCTTGATGCACGTTAAATTCGATATAGCTGCGGCGCATCTGTCCGGCGGCGTCCGGCAGCGCGGTATAGGCCGCAAGCTCTCTGATCGTCGGAGTTTTAAAGAATTGACCGTAGGGTATTTCTATGCCGAATTCCTTATGAATCCTGGCCACGAGAGTGATGGCCTTAATAGAATGACCGCCGAGCTCGAAAAAGCTGTCTTCGATTCCGACCTTTTCCATACCCAGAATATCCTGCCACAGGACCGCCATCTTCTCTTCCGCTTCATTCCGGGGAGCTGCATATTCGGCTCTGCCGCTGCCTCCGTCGGGCTCGGGCAGCGCACGCCGGTCTATTTTGCCGTTGGGCGTCAGTGGCATTTTCTCCAGCTGAACTAAAAAGGCCGGAATCATATAATCGGGCAGCGCATGGGATAAGTGCCCGCGCAGCTCGGCTGCGCCCAGTTCCTGTCCGGCGGTAAAATAGGCGCACAGGTATTTTTCGGCGGTGGTGTCGCCTTTGGCGATTACGGTGGCTTCTTTTATGGCCGGGTGTTTTAGGAGTTCGGCTTCGATTTCTCCCAGTTCGATCCGGAAGCCCCGGATTTTTACCTGGTGGTCGATGCGTCCCAGGAATTCTATGTTCCCGTCGGGCAGCCATCGGGCCAGATCGCCGGTGCGGTACATTTTTTCTCCCGGCAGGAAGGGGTTGGGTACAAATTTTTCTGCGGTCAGTTCCGGCCGATACAGATAGCCCCAGGCTAGGCCGTCGCCCGCAATGCACAGCTCTCCCGGGATGCCGACGGGCTGCAGCTGGCCGGCTTTCCCCAGGATATAAATAGAAGTGTTGGCGATGGGAGCTCCGATCGGTATGCTAATTTCGCTTTCCGCCAGCTGATTGACGGCGTAAGCGGTGGCGAATACGGTGGTTTCGGTGGGGCCGTAGACGTGGATGATTTTGCCGCCGCCTAAGTAGTTGAAGGCTTTGCGCACATGGCTGACCGAGACCATTTCGCCCCCGAACAGCACTTTTCGGATATTTCGGAAGCAGTCAATATCAATGTCGACCAGTGTATTGAACAGGGCGGTGGTGATAAAGAAGACGGTTACCCTTTCCTGCTCGATGATCCGGGGCAGCCGGGCGATGTCCAGTACGCCGATCCGGTCCACCAGGACGAGTTTGGCTCCGTTGAGCAGAGCGCCGTAGATGTCGAAGACCGAGCCGTCAAAAGCGTAGTTGGATAGCTGCAGCAATACGTCCCGGCCGGTAATTTCGATATAGTTTGTATTTTTGACGACGCGGACGACGTTATAATGCATGGTGAGATTGCCTTTGGGCTTGCCGGTTGAGCCGGAGGTGTAGATGACATAGGCTAAATCCTGCGCGGTGTTGACACGGGGCAAATTGGCGCAGCTGCCCCGATAGAGGGCGGGATCATCGATGTCCAGGATTTCTCCCTTAAAAAGGTTGGCGGCAGCCAGACGCGGCTGGGTGATCAGGAGGGCGGCGCTGCTGTCCTGGAGCATGTAGCCGATGCGTTCCTCCGGGTATTCCGGGTCGATCGGCAAGTAGGCGCCGCCAGCCTTTAAGATGCCCAGGATGCCGATGATCATCTCGGGGGAGCGTTCCACCATGATGCCGACGATGCGGTTGGGGGTTACTCCTTTGGCCCGCAATGCGCCGGCCAGCTGGTTGGCTTTGTGGTTCAGCTCCTGGTAACTGAGCTGCTGCCCGTTGAATACGACGGCCGTCTGTTTTGGATGTGCTGCCGCCTGTTCCTCGAACAGTTCCTGGAGGGTCTTGTCTTTGGGGTAAGCCGTCGCTGTATTGTTAAAATCCACGAGGATCTGCCTTTTTTCTTCCCCGGACATCATGTCAATGTCTCCCAGCCTGATTTGGGGCTGCCTGAGTACACTGCCGAGGATATTGGCAAAGTGCTCTCCCAACCGCCGCATCGTCTCCCGGCTGAACAGCCTGGTATAGTATTCCAGCGTAAACTGCAGCTTGTTGTCTCTTTCTACGGCCAGCAGGGTAAGATCAAATTTAGCGATTTTGTTTTCAAACGGATACGGGGAGAAGTGCAGGTCATTCACCGCCAGTGCGGCCATATCCATGTTCTGCAGGGCAAACATAGTGTCAAACAGGGGATTCCTGCTTACATTGCGGGGAATATCCAGTGTTTCCACCAGTTCTTCAAACTGATAATCCTGGTGTTCAAAGGCCTGCAGCACATTTTCCCTCAGCTCGCCTAAAAATTCCAGGAAGCTTTTGTCCTGTGCCGGATAATTGCGCATCGCCAGGGTGTTGACAAACATACCGACAACCTGCTCCAAATCCGCGTGCGGTCTTCCCGCAATGGGCGAACCGACAATGATGTCCTCCTGGCCGGTGTATTTCGACAATAAGATATTGTAGGCCGCCAACAGCACCATGTAAGGGGTCGTACCGGTTTGGCCGGCCAGTTTGTTTACCGCTGCGGTTAACTGCTCTCCGATTTCGAACTGCAGATGATCCCCGGTAAAGCTTCTCACCGGCGGCCGCGGATAATCGGCGGGCAGATCCAGTACCGGCAGTTCTCCTCCCAGTGTGTCCAGCCAGTATTGCTCCCGCTGTTTAAAGGCTCCCCCTTGCCGCAGCTTGTGCTGCCAGGCCGAGAAATCCTTGTACTGGACCCTGAGTCCCGGCAGTTCCTGCCCTTCATAGAAGCCGGCCAGTTCCTTGACCAAGATGCCCATGGACACGCCGTCGGAGATGATATGATGCATATCAAACAACAGCACATGGCTGTTTTCCGCCGTTTCTACCAGACCGACCCTGAGCAGCGGCGCCTGGCCCAGGTCAAAGGGGCGCACAAAGGCGCGGATGATTTCCGGTATGGCTTTGGCAGACGCCCGGCGATAATCGACGGCAAAATCAATTTCCTTGTGAACCCTTTGCACCGGTTCCCCGGCTGCTACTTCAAAGGAGGTCCGCAAGGTTTCATGGCGCTGAATGAGCTTTTGCACGGCCGCCGCCAGCCGGTTCCGGTCCAAGCCGCCTTCTACTTTCAGGACCGCCGGCATGTTGTAGGCCGTATCGCTCTGATCAAACCGGTTCAGGACAAACATGCGCTTTTGCGCGGAGGATACCGGATAATAGGCTTGCTCCATGACCGGTTCGATGTCTGCAAAGCCTTTTTGTCCCGTCGTTCCGATCGTTTTGGCCAATTCTTTGATGGTGGGGGATTTAAATACTTCCCGCAGCGGCACTTCCGCTCCCAATTCCTTGTGAATCCGGGCGACAAGGGTGATCGCCTTCAGGGAATGGCCGCCCAGGTCAAAGAAGCTGTCTTCGGTTCCAATCTGTTCGATGCCCAAAACCGCTTGCCAAATTTCGGCCAGTTTGCTTTCCGTTTCATTCGCCGGCGCTATGTACCCGGCGCCGGTGCTGATACGCCCTTCCGGCTTAGGCAGCGCCTTTCTGTCCACTTTGCCGTTTGGCGTTAACGGCATGTTGGGCAGCTGCAGGAAATAGGCCGGAATCATGTAATCCGGCAATGTCTTCGCCGCCTGCTGCCGCAAATCCGCCGGGGTAAGCTCCTGCTCGGCGGTGAAGTAGGCGCAGAGATATTTGTGGCCGCTGCCGTCCTCCTGCGCCGTGACTACCGTTTCTTTGACGGCCGGATGCTGCAGCAGCTCGGCCTCGATTTCTCCCAGTTCGATGCGGAAGCCGCGGATTTTGACCTGGTGGTCGATACGACCCAGAAACTCAATATTGCCGTCCGACAGCCATCTTGCCAAATCCCCCGTCCGGTACATCCTTTCCCCGGGCAGGAACGGATTGTCGACAAATTTCTCCGCCGTCAGCTCCGGCCTGTTCAGATACCCTGCGGCCAGGCCGTCGCCGGCGATGCAAAGCTCTCCGGCCACGCCGACGGGCTGCAGCTTATTATGGCGGTCCACAATATACATACGCGTATTGTCAAGGGGCCTGCCGATCGGAATCATTTCACCCGCTTTTTCCGGTGAGCACTCAAAATAGGACGCATCCACCGTTGCTTCCGTCGGGCCGTATTGATTGATCAGCCGCACCTCGTTACCCAATACCTGGTAAACCTGATCCACCTGTGCCCGGGTCAATGCTTCTCCGCCCACGAATACCCTGCGCAATCCGGATAACTTGGCTTGCATGGCCCGCTCTGCCGCATAGTCCAAAAACACATGCAGTAAAGAAGGCACAAACTGTATCGTTGTTACCTTCTGTTCATGAATCGTCCTGATTATTTCCCCGGGGTCCTTTTCACCTTCCGGCTTCAACAGGCAGACTTTGGCGCCGGCTGTCGCCCACCACAGCAATTCCCATACCGATGCGTCAAACGCAAAGGACGTTCTTTGCAGGATGATATCGCTTTCCGCCAGGGGATATTGTTTCTGCAGCCAGTTGAATAAATTGACCGCCGAGTGGTGCTTAATCATCACTCCCTTGGGATTGCCCGTCGAGCCTGAGGTATAGATCACATAAGCCAAATCCTGCGCGCTATTTACCCTGTCTAAATTGGCAGCCTCACCCTGATATAGCCCCTGATGATCCAAATCCAGCGTTTCGCCTTTAAAGGCCGGTGTATCCAGGAAACGGTTCTGCGTTAATAAAATACCGGCCCCGCTGTTCTCCAGCATATAGGCGACTCTTTCCTGCGGGTAATCCGGATTGACCGGCAGATAGGCCCCGCCGGCCTTCAGGATTGCCATGATCCCAACGACCATTTCCAACGAGCGGTCGGTCATAATGCCGACGATGCTGTTGGCTTTGACTCCTTTATCCTTCAATACCCTTGCCAGCTGGTTGGCTTTTTGGTTCAGCGTTTGATAGCTGAGCTGCTGTTCTTCCAGTATGACGGCTATGCGATCCGGATGCCGGGCCGCTTGCGCTTCAAACAGCTCCTGAATCGTCTTATCCTGCGGATAAGGGGCTTCCGTACTGTTAAAATCGATGAGAATCTGTTGTTTCTCATCCGCGGACAAAAGCTCGATATCAGCCAGTTTGGCCTGCGGCGCGGCGACGATGCTTTTTACGATATTGACAAAATGCCGGGCCAGCCGGGCCGCCGTGTCCTTGTGGAATAACCTGGTATAGTATTCCAGCCGGAAGACCAACCCGCGCTCTGTTTCCGTCGCTTGCAGGCTGAGATCGAATTTGGCGGCTTTGTTTTCAAATTCGTAGGGGCAGAGTTTCAGGTCCTCCAGCGCCAGGGCCGCCATATCAAGATTCTGCAGGGAAAACATGGTGTCAAACAGCGAATTTCGGCTTAAATCCCGTGTGATATCCAGCTTGTCCACCAGTTCTTCGAAGGGATAATCCTGGTGTTCAAAGGCCTGCAGCGCACTGGCCCTGACTTCCGCCAGATATTCCAGGAAGCTTTTGTTCCCCGCCGGATAATTGCGCATGGCCAGCGTATTGACAAACATGCCGACGATGTTTTCCATATCCGCGTGGGGTCTTCCCGTAATCGGCGACCCTACGATGATGTCTTCCTGCCCGGTGTATTTCGACAGTAAAACGTTATAAACCGCCAGCAGCACCATGTAGGGAGTCGCGCCATGCTGACCGGCCAGGCTCTTTAAGGCCCCGGTCAATTCTTCCCCCAGTTCAAACCGCAGGCTGTCTCCCTCGAAGCTTCTGACCGGCGGCCGCGGATAATCGGCGGGCAGATTCAGCACCGGCAGTTCTCCTGCAAAGGTGCTCAGCCAGTATTGTTCCTGCCGTTTAAACCCTTCGGTCTGCTGCGCCTGGCGCTGCCATGCGGAAAAATCCTTGTATTGGATTCTGAGCGTCGGCAAGGCTTCGCCTGCGTATAATTGGGCCAGTTCTTTGACCAGAATGCCCACAGACACCCCGTCGGATATAATATGGTGCATATCAAACAAGACGACGTGATTGTCTTTGCTTATTTCTACCAGGCTGACCCGGAAAAGCGGCGCCGCGCCCAGATCAAAGGGACGGATGAAGGCCTTGATGATCCCCGGTATTTCTGCTTCAGACGCCTGGCGATAGCCGACGGCAAAATCGATCTCTTTATGGACCCGTTGTACCGGCTCCCCTTCCACCACCGCAAAGGAGGTCCGCAAGGTCTCATGCCGCGCAATGAGCTTCTGCAGCGCCTCCGTCAGCCGTTGCCGGTCCAGCCGGCCTTCCGCCTGGAATACCGCCGGCATATTATAGGCCGTGTCATTTTCAAATTGATTCAGGATAAACATTCTCTTTTGCGCCGACGATACCGGATAGGCTGCCTGTTCCTCTACGGGCTTGATGTCCGCATAACCGGACTGCCCCGCGCTTTCCATGAATTTGAGCAGTTCTTTCACGGTCTGGGTCCGGAAGATTTCCTGCAGGGGCACTTCTACGCCGAATTCCTTCTGGATCCTGGAGACCAGGGTAATCGCCTTGAGGGAATGGCCGCCCAGATCAAAGAAATTGTCTTCCAGCCCCACCTGTTCCACCTTTAATACCTGCCGCCACAATCCGGCCAGCTTTACCTCGGCTTCGCTCACGGGCGCCGCGTACGCCGCGCCCGCGCCGGCCCTGCCTTCCGGCTGGGGCAGCGAACCTCTGTCCACCTTGCCGTTTGGCGTCAGCGGTATTTTGTCCAGCTGCATAAAGTAAGCCGGAATCATATAGTCGGGCAGCGTCCGGGCCAAATGCTGCCGCAGCCCGTCCACGGCCAGCTCCTGCTCCGCCGCATAATAGGCGCATAAATATTTGCCGGCGGAGGTGTCCTCTTTAATAATGACCGCCGCTTCCTTCACCGAAGGGTATTTTAACAGCTCAGCTTCAATCTCTCCCAGTTCGATGCGGAAACCGCGGATCTTCACCTGCTGGTCGATGCGTCCCAGAAACTCAATATTACCGTCCGGCAGCCACCTTGCCAAATCGCCTGTCCGGTACATCCGCGCCCCCGGTTGGAACGGGTTGGCGACAAATTTTTCCGCCGTCAGTTCCGGCCGGTTTAAATACCCTTTGGCCAGGCAGTCGCCGGCCACGCAAATTTCGCCGGCCACGCCAACCGGCTGCAGCTGATTGTTTCTGTCCAGGATATAAATGGTTGTGTTGTCCAGGGGCTTGCCGATGGTCGGCAGCACGTCCCGGGGCGCATCGGGGCAAACGGCCGTGCCGGTCACAACCACTGTGGTTTCGGTCGGGCCATAGTGATTCATCAGTACGAAGGGCAGCCCCGGAGCAGGCCGGCAATGCAGCTTGTCCCCGCCTGTCAGCATTACCCGCAGCGGAATGTCGGCCGGCCACGGTTCCGCCAGCAAAGCCTCCGCCCAGGGTGTCGGCAGAAAACTGACGGTAATCGCGTTTTCTTTCAGCCACTGGATCAGGCCGACGGTTGACGACCGGGCTTCCTGATTGGGAATGTAGATCCCGGCGCCGGCGGAAAGGTAGGGCCATATCTCCCAGACCGAAGCGTCGAAAGCCGGCCCGGCCAGTTTGGTAGTCCTGTCCGCAGGGGTTATGCCATAGGCGTGGCAGTGCCAGTGAATGAAATTGTTCAGGCTGGCGTGCTGTATCTCGACCCCCTTGGGTTTCCCGGTCGAACCGGAGGTATAAATGACATAGGCTAAATCCGCCGCCGTATTTTCACGGGGAAGATTCAGATCATCGCCCTGAAACAGCGCCGGATCTTCCAACTCGAGGGTCTCTCCCGAAAAGGACACTTTGCTGGCAAGATGCCGCTGCGCTAACAGGATAGCCGCGTCGCTGTCTTCCAGCATGTAGCTGATCCGGTCTCCCGGATATACCGGATCGATGGGCAGATACGCCCCGCCGGCCTTGGCGATTCCCATAATGCCGATGATCATTTCCGGCGACTGTTCCGCCAGGACGCCGACAATATGGTTGGCTTTTACGCCTTTTTTACGCAGTACGCGCGCCAGCTGATTGGCCTTGCTGTTCAGCTCCCGATAGGTGAGACGCCGCTCTTCAAAGGCCACGGCGATATTGTCAGGCTGCCGCACCGCCTGGATCTCAAAGAAACGGGAAGCCGTCCGCGTCTGGGGATAGAGGGTTTTCGTATTGTTAAAGCCATCGAGTATCTGCCTTTTTTCCTCTGCCGTCATCATTTCAAATTCCGCCAGCCTGCCCAACGGATTGGCAGCGATACCTGCCAGTACATTGACAAAATGACCGGCCAGTCTTTGGACCGTTTCCCGTTTCAATATTTTAGTGTAGTATTCCAGCGTAAATTCCAGGCGGTTGTTTCTTTCTAATATTTGGAAAATCAGATCGAATTTGGCGATTTTATTAGTCAATTCATAGGGCGAAAACTGCAGGCCGCCCATCGCCAACTCCGCCGCGTCCATGTTCTGTAACGCGAACATAGTGTCAAACAGCGGATTCCGGCTCATATCCCGCGGAATGTTCAGCTTGTCCACCAGTTCTTCGAATTGATATTCCTGATGCTGATAAGCCTGCAGGGCATTGGCTTTGACCTCCGCCAGAAACTCCCGGAAGCTTTTATCCGCTGCCGGATAATTGCGCATGGCCAGCGTATTGACAAACATGCCTACAATATTTTCCAAATCGGCGTGCGGCCTTCCCGCAATAGGCGAACCGACAACGATGTCTTCCTGGCCGGTATATTTCAACAGCAGGACGTTATAGGCCGCCAGCAGCACCATGTAAAGCGTCGCGCCGCTTTGTCCGGCCAGCCTGTTTAACGCCTCCGTCAATTCCTCCCCGACGGTAAACTGCAGGCGGTCTCCTTCAAAGCTGCGCACCGGCGGCCGCGGATAATCAGTGGGCAGGTCCAGCGCGGGAAGCTCTCCCGCAAAGGTATCCAGCCAGTATTTTTCCTGCTGTTCCATGCCTTTTTCCTGTTGCACATGGTTTTGCCAAACCGAAAAATCCTTATATTGAATCCTAAGTGCCGGCAGATTCTTACCCTCATACAGGGCGGCCAGTTCTTTTACCAGGATGCCGGCAGATACCCCGTCGGATATGATATGGTGCATGTCAAATAACAGCACATGGCTGGTTTCGCCTGTTTCGATCACGCTTACCCGGAACAGCGGGGCCTGGCCTAAATCAAAGGGGCGGATAAACGCCTGGATCATAGCCGGCACCATTTCCGGCGCAGCCTGGCAATAATCAATCGTGAAATCTATTTCTTTATGCACTGTTTGCACCGGTTCCCCGGCGGCCAATGCAAAAGAAGTCCGCAGGGTTTCATGCCTGGCCATCAGTTTTCGGCATGCTTCCTCCAGCCGTTTTTTATCCAGGGAACCCTCGGCCTGCAGGGCGGACGGCATGTTATAGGCCGTTTCATTATTGTCGAACCGGCTCAGTACATACAATCGCTTTTGAGCCGCCGACAGCGGGTAGTATTCCTGTTCCGGCGCCGGCTCGATAGCCGTAAAGTCATGCTGCGCGGCCCCGCCAGCCAGTTTCGCCAGCTCGCTGATGGTGGGAGCGCTGAACACCGCCTGCAGCGGCACTTCCACCCCGAATTCTTTATGGATTTTGGCGACAAGGGTGATCATTTTTAACGAATGCCCGCCCAAATCAAAGAAGTTATCGTGAATCCCCACCTGCCCGATGCCTAAAACCTGCCGCCATATCCGGGCCAGCTTTTCTTCCGCCTCGTTCCGCGGGGCGATGTACGCCGCCCCGGTATTACTTCTTCCTTCCGGCTCCGGCAAGGCTTTGCGGTCTATTTTCCCGCTGGCGGTTAACGGCATCCTGTCAAGCTGCACAAAGTACGCGGGAATCATGTAGTCAGGCAGTTCTTTCGCCAGCAGTTCCCTCAGCTGGATCACGGCCAGCGGCTGCCCGGCTGCGAAATAGGCGCACAAATACTTGCCGGTGGCTGCCTCTTCTCTGGCAACGACGACGGCCTCTTTGACAGCCGGATGCTTTAACAGCTCGGTTTCGATTTCGCCCAGTTCAATGCGGAAGCCCCGGATTTTTACCTGGTGATCGATTCGGCCCAGATATTCAACATTGCCGTCCGGCAGCCATCGTGCCAGATCGCCCGTCCGGTACATCCGCTCCCCGGACCGGAAAGGATGCGGCGCAAATTTCTCCGCCGTCAGTTCCGGCCGGTTTAAATAGCCCCTGGCCAAACCGCCGCCGGCAATGCACAGTTCGCCGGCGACTCCGGCCGGCTGCAGCTGATTGTTCTTGTCTAGGACATAAAGCTGCAGATTGCCGAGGGGCTTGCCTATCGGAACGACGGCAAGCGCTTGATCCGGGGGGCAGTCAAAATAGGACGCATATACGGTTGTCTCGGTCGGGCCGTATAAATTAATGAGCTCGGCCTGGAAATCCTTGTTCCGCAGCCTGTTGAACCGTTCCACCTGATAGAGCTGCAGCGCTTCCCCGGCGGCGAATACCCTGCGCAAACTGGCTAATGCCGCGAGATTGTCCTTTCCTTCCATATAATCCAGGAAGGCGCTTAGTAAGGAAGGCACAAAATCAACGGCTGTGATCCTGTGCCGTTCAATCGTCCGGATCATCTCCGGCACATCTTTTTCCCCGCCCGGTTTCAGCATATACACCTTGGCGCCGGTGAACGCCCAGGCAAACAGCTCCCATACCGATACGTCGAAGGTAAAGGGCGTTTTTTGCAGGATCACATCGTCTTTCGTCAGCGGATATTTCTGCTGCATCCACAGCAGCAAATTGATCACCGATTGCTGCTCGATCATGACCCCCTTGGGCCTGCCGGTCGATCCGGAGGTATAGATGACATAGGCTAAGTCCCGGGAAGTGTGTTCGGTAGCCAGGTTTGCCCCGTCTCCCTGGTAGAGGCCCGGGTCCTCCAAATCGAGGGTATGCCCGTTAAAGGCGATTTCATGCAGCCACCGCAGCTGGGTTAATACAATCTCCGTGCCGCTGTCCTCCAGCATATAGCTGATGCGGTCCCACGGATACTGCGGATCCAGCGGCAGGTACGCCCCGCCGGCTTTCAAAACTCCCATAATCCCGATGATCATTTCCAGCGAGCGTTCCGCCATGATGCCCACGGTCCGGTTGGCGGCCACCCCTTTTTCCCGCAGCGCCCTGGCCAGCTGGTTTGCTTTCCGGTTAAGCTCCCGAAAGCTAAGCGCCTGCTCGGCAAACAGCACGGCGGCGTCATCCGGGCTTTTCTCCACCTGCGCCTCAAAGAGGTCCTTGATGGTCTTGTCCTGCGGGCAGGCCATCTGCGTGTCATTAAAGTCATAGAGAATCTGCCGCTTTTCCGCCTCGGTCAGTATGTCGATATCCCCGACCGGTATATCGGCCTGGCGGAGCACCGCCCGTATGGCCGAGTTTATATGCTGCGCCAGCCGGCTGATAAAACCGGCGTCATACACCAGGGCATTATAGCTGAATTTGATGGTCAGTTCTTTGCCGGGACCAACCAGAATATTAAAATCATAGCTGGTCTGTTCAAACGCCTCCGTGGCTTCAATCCGGAAGCCGAATTTCTCCTCCTGCTGCGTGTTCAGTACTTCCTCCATCGGATAGTTCTCGAAAACGAGGATATGATCCAGCAGGGCGCCTTTTAAATCCGTTTTCGCCTGTATGTCCGCCAGCGGATAATAGCTGTGCCGCTCCGATTCCACGACCGCCTGCTGCACTTCGCGCAATAATTCGGTAAACCGCTTTCTCCCGCCGCCTTTGATCCGTACCGGCAGCGTATTGATAAACAAGCCGACCATGCTTTCGATGCCCGGTATCTCATGCGGCCTGCCGGATACGACCGCGCCGAACACGACGTCGTCCGTATTGTTGTACCGCTGCAGCAGGATCCCCCAGATGGCCTGCATAACCGTATTCAGCGTTACATTGTTTTGCCGTGCAATATTCTCAATGCCTTGGGTCGTCGCCGCGTCGACCCGGAAAGAAAGCTCGGCCAGCTCGTATTGGCCGCCGGCGGACAGTCCGTTCCTTTTGGGAAGCGTTGCCTGCTCCTCATAATCGCCTACGTATTTTCCCCAGTACGCGGCGGCCTCGCTGGGATCCTGTTCCGCCAGCCATTTGATATAATCGCTGTAGGGATATACCCTTTTTAAATCCGGTTCCCTGTTTTCCCTCAGGGCGGTATAAATCGACAGAAAATCATGCAGGATAATGCCCAGGCACCAGCCGTCCGTAACTATATGATGGAAGCTCCATACCAGCTTGTACCGTTCGCTGTCCTGCTTAATCACGCTGATTCGCATCAGAAGGTCTTTGCGTAAATCAAAGCCTTTCTTTTTGTCGTTCCTGGTAAAGGCCTGGATAAACTCCTGCTGCGCTTCCGCCGGCAAATGCCCAATATCCTCAACCTGGATGGACGTCTTGCGCTCCCTCAGCACAACCTGGACCGGCTTTTCCACTTTTTCGTAGGCAAAAACCGTCCGCAATACATCATAGCGGGCAATAAGCCGGTTAAGGCTCTCTTCCAGCAGCGGTATATCCAGGACGCCTTTGATGGACAGCACATGCTGTTCAAAGTACGCGCTGGCTTCATCATGCAGCAATGAATGGTACAGCATTCCTTCCTGCATGGGAGACAATAAGTATATATCTTTTATTTTCTTTTCATTTTGCTTTTTGCCATTACTCATACTCATTCATGCACAACCTCCCAACCATTATTTGCTTCACCGGTCAGTCGATATCACTGAATTGCTCCTCTAGATCTTCCAGCCCCTCGATGCTGATCCCCTTTAAGGTAAAATCGCTTGGCGTCAGCTCAGTAAAGTCAGCCTCCGCGCAGTGATCGATCACGTCCGTCAGGTTTTGCCGCAGCTTTTCGGCCACGGCCAGCATCGTTTCCTGCCGGTATTCCTGCTTATTATAGATAAGGGTTAACTGCAGCCTGCCCCTGGCCACCATGCCGTTGATATCAATCGCATGGGGACTCTCCAGCTGATCGGACACGGATTTTCCCGCCGAAAGCTCCGACAGGCCGAAGCCCCCGTCGGCAGCCTCCGCATCAAACTGTCCGAGATAATTGAAGCTGATCTCGGGCGCCAGGCTAAAGTGCAGCGCCGCTTTATGCCCGGGCGAGGTCAGGTACTTCAGAATGCCGTAGCCGATACCTTTATGGGGAATCTGCCGCAGGCTTTCCTTTACGGATTTTATCCGGTAGGCCAGATCCCTGTCGCCACGCATGTCCAGCATTACCGGGTATTGGGCGGTGAACCACCCGACCGTCCGCGATATGTCAATATCCTTGATAATTCCTTCCCGGCCGTGTCCTTCCAGATGGATCAGCACCAGGCCGTCCCCGGCCCATTGGCTGATCGCAAGCCCCAGCGCCGTAAGCAGGATATCATTGATTTCGGTGTTATAGGCAATATTTACCTGTTTTAGCAATGTTTCCGTTTCCGCCTCGGTTAATTCCATCACAACCTGCCCGCTGTCTTTGCCGCTTCTTTGGGCAATCCGCCGGTCTTTCGGCAGCGGTTTCACCTCCGCCGCTTCCAGCTCCGCCCAATACTCCGCCTCGCTCAGCAATTGCGGGCTGTTGGCATAAGCGGCTAATTTTTCCGACCATTCCCGGAATGAATTGGTTTTATCCGGCAATTGGATGGCTTCATGGCGGAGAGCCTGTGTGTACCCGTCGGCAAAATCCTGCAGGATAATTCGCCAGGATACCCCGTCCACCGCCAGATGATGGATCACCAGCAGCAGATGGTCCCCGTCCTTTGTCTGGAACAGTCCCGCTTTAACCAGAGGGCCATGGCAAAGATCGATGCCGGCCTGAATCTCATCCGCTTTTTGGGCGATGATTTCCCGGTAATGCTCATGGCACCGTAAATCCGCCACTTCCAAGCTGTACAAGTCTCCCGTCAGTCCGCGGTTAAACAGGCCGGTCCGGCCTTTCTCCTCCGAAACGACCAAGCGCAGCGCGTCATGATGCTCCGTCAGCTTTGCCAGTACCTTTCCGACAGCGGCGGCGTCAAATCCGTCCTGATGATAGAGCATGACCGCCTGGTTATAATGGTGTTTGTCGCTGAAGCTTTGCTCAAACAGCTTGCACTGGATCGGCGTAAGTCCCACAGGCCCCTCGACGATTCCCTGGTCAACCTGCCGGATTGCTGTTTTTACGTGACCGCTCAGTTCTTCAATGACCGGATAGGAGAATAAATCGCGCATCTCCAGGCTTAAGCCGTAATGCTTCAGGCGCGACAATACCTGGATGCCCTTGATCGAATCGCCCCCGAGGCTGAAGAAGTTATCGCCGACCCCTACTCTTTCTGTTTTTAAGACCTCCTGCCATACTTTGACCAGGATTTCTTCCGTCTCATTCGCGGCGCTTTTATACTCCACCCCGCTCCCGACGCTGCCGTCCGGTTCAGGCAGCGCCTTCCTGTCCAGTTTACCGTTGGCAGTCAGCGGCAGCTTGTCCAGCTGCCCAAAATAAGCCGGGATCATATAATCGGGCAAGGTTCCCGCCAAATACGAACGCAGCTCGGCCACAGTGGCCGCCTGCCCTGCGACGATGTAGGCGCAGAGATATTTAACGCCGTCGCCGTCCTCGCGGGCAAGGACCGCCGCCTCTTTTACGGCCGCATGCTTCAGCAGCTGCGCTTCGATCTCACCCAGCTCGATGCGGAAGCCCCGTATCTTTACCTGATGGTCGATGCGGCCAAGGAATTCAATCGCGCTGTCGGGCAGCCACCTGGCTAAATCACCGGTGCGGTACATCCGTTCACCGGCGAGGAACGGATTGTCCACAAACTTCTCGGCCGTCAGCTCCGGCCGGTTCAGATAGCCTCTGCCTACTCCCCGCCCGCCGATATATAGTTCTCCCACGGCATGAACCGGCAGCACCGCCAAATCCTTGCCTAAGATATATACCTGAACATTAGCCAGCGGCTTGCCGACGGGAATGACGGGAAACGCGCCGGTTTCATGCTCATTAACAGGCTGCACGGCAGCCACGTCGCAACACTCCGTCGGCCCGTAAACATTAGTCATGGCCATGCGCCCGCTGCCAAAGCGCTGCAGGAATTCCCGCGCCAGTCCGCCGGGAAGCGCCTCCCCGCCGATGAGGAATTCCTTCACCCGCAGCTCTGTCTCACCCGGTGAATCGCTATTCAGGATCCTGATATGCGCCGGCGTCCCATCAGAAAGATCAATGCTGTTTTTCCGGTAAAAATCCAGCAATCCGGCCCGGTCGTAGCGCAGCGATTCCGGCACAATGCATAAAGCATGACCGAATAAGAGGGCGGGAAAAATCTGTTTGACCGATGCGTCAAACACATACGGCGATAGCAGCGCCACATTCAGCGCCGCGCCATACTTGCGGTACACCGCATCCCTCAGGCCCCAGGCCAGATTCACCACATTGCGGTGTTCAATCATCACGCCTTTCGGCTGTCCGGTTGTGCCTGACGTATAGATTACATAAGCCAAATCGCCGGCTTGGCTCACCGCTTCCGGATGGAAAGCCGCTTCACCATCCGGAATCCCGTCCGCCAGATCTATTTTCTCAATCGGCAGGGCAAGCTTCGCCAGGAAGGGTTTTTGTGTAAGCAGGAGCTTCGCCCGGCTGTCCTCAAGCATATAAGTGATTCGGTCGGCGGCATACGTCGGGTCAATCGGCAGGTAGGCGCCGCCGGCCTTCAGGATTCCCATGATGGCGATGATCATTTCCAGGGAACGTTCGGTCATGATGCCAACGACACTGTTGGCCGTTACCCCTTTATTTCTCAGCAGCCCCGCCAGCCGGTCGGCTTTTTCGTTTAATTCCCGGTAGGTTAACCGCTGATTTTCAAAAACCACCGCCGTATTATCAGGCGTCTGATGGACCTGTTCCTCAAAGAGCTGCTGGATGGTCTGATCCTGAGGATAGGCAGCCGCCGTGCGGTTGAATTCCCCCAGGATCCGGCTGCGCTCACCGGCTGCCAGTATATCTATTTCAGCCAGTTTAACGCGGGGGTTGCCGGTCACGGCCTGAAAATAATGAAACAGGTGGCTGACCACCTGTTCCATCATTTGCTGCGTGTATAGGTTCGCATTATACTCCACCGTAACCGCTATCACTCTGCCCGTCAGCAAAAAAGAAAACATCGTGGCGATTTCCTGCGGGTCAATCAGCTTCTTTTCATGAATATTTTCCAGTAATACGACGGTTTGAAATAAAGAATTTCCACTGTCGGCGGCGCACAAAGCCAATTGCTCGTAAATCTTGTCCAGAGGGTAGTTCTGATAACGGTCGGCTTCCAGGATCACGTTTTTTATCGACAATAACCACTCGCCAAAGGTCTGCTCCCTATCGAAACCGCTTCGTAACGGCAAAACAGCATTAAAGTATTCCGCCTCGCCGCCTTCGCCTTCTTGCTGAAAGACAGGCATGCCCACGAAAAGATCATTGCTGCCCGTGTATCTGTGCAACAGGTATTTTATGCCGGATAATAAAATCATATAAATTGCCTGTTCCGATCCGTTGCCCAAATGAACGATCTTATCGGATATTTCCCCGGGCATGATGCATTTTACCGTCGCCGGTGCATATTGCCGGTGATCCGGATAGCGGTTGGCGGGAAAACCGTCGGTATGGATCTCATCACCCAGCTTATTGGTCCAGTACTCTTTTTCTTCGGTAAAATCGCCGCATGAGAGAATAACATTCCGGGAATGTTTGTCCAGTAACATGTCTGATTGCCCCCTCACTGTCTTTCCTTGCAGTTCCGCTTCTATATTTATAGATTAAAGCTCAGGTCCTGCTTGATTGCCTTGCGCTTGCTGTATTGCTCCGCCAGTGCGATCCTGTTCAGCACGATACCGCTGTCTTCCGTAATGGCCTGCAGGATTTTCACAAAGTCCTGCAGAATCCTGACGGCCGTTGCCGCTTTAAACAGCTTGGCGTCATAGGTCAGCATCAGCTCCAACCGGTTGTCTTTTTTCATAACCAGCAGATTGAGATCGAATTTAGCCGTCTTATTCTCAAATTCATAGGGGATAAAGGTTAAATCTCCTATCATCAGCTCTGCAATGTCGATATTCTGCAGTGAAAACAGCGCGTCAAACAAAGGATTCCTGCCGGCGTCCCGGGGTATCGCCAGTTTATTGACCAGTTCTTCAAACGGATACTCCTGGTGTTCAAAGGCTGCCAGCGCATTCTTGCCGACTTCATCCAGAAACTCCCGGAAGCTTTTGTGCCCCGCCGGATAGTTTCGCATCGCCAGGGTGTTGACGAACATGCCGGCTATATTCTCTAAATCGGCGTGCGGCCTGCCCGCGACCGGCGATCCCACAATAATGTCTTCCTGGCCGCTGTGCTTTGACAGGAGGATCGTATAGGCCGCCAGCAGCACCATATAGAGGGTTGTTCCGGTTTGCCCCGCGAGGTTGTGCAAGGCTGCCGTCACTTCTTCCCCGACGGTCTGTCTCAGCCGCTCTCCCGCCAGGCTCCGCGCCGAAGGCCTCGGGTAATCAAGCGGCATATTGAGTACCGGAAGATCGCCGTCAAAGGTTTGCAGCCAGTATTGTTCCTGTCTGCGAAACCCTCCCGTTTGCTGCAGATTGTTTTGCCAAACTGAGAAATCCTTGTATTGGATTCTGAGCTCCGGCAGCGGTTTATCGTCGTACAGGCACATTAATTCTCTCACAAGAATGCCCATGGTGACGCCGTCGGATGCAATATGATGCATGTCAAACAGTACCACATGCTTATGGTCGCTGATTTTAACCAGGCCCACCCGGAACAGCGGAGCCGCCTGCAGCACAAAGGGACGGATGAATTTTTTGATAACCGCCGGTATTGCTTCTTCCTTTGACCGCAGAAATTCCACGGTAAAGTTAACCTCTTCATGGATTTTTTGCACCAGCTCCCCGTCGGCCAGTTCAAAGGAAGTCCGTAAGATCTCGTGCCGGCGGACCAGTCCCTGCAAGGCTTCCGTAAAGCGTATCGTGTCCAAATCTCCCTCCACCCGGAAGGCTGCGGGCATGTTATAAGCCGTATCGCCGCTGTTCAGCTGGTTCAGGATAAACATCCTCCTTTGCGCCGACGATGCCGGATAGTATGCCTGCTCCGCCGCGGGGCTGATGGCCGTGTAGCCGCTTTGTCCCGCACCCTCGCAGTAGCGGGCCAGTTCTTTGATCGTCGGTCTTTCAAACACTTTCCGGAGCGGCACCTCCACGCCGAATTCCTTATGCAGCCTGGAGGCCAGGGTCACTGCCTTTAACGAATGCCCGCCCAGTTCAAAAAAGTTGTCTTCTATGCCTATGCCCGCTTTGGCTGTGCCCAGCACATCCTGCCAAATCCGGGCCATCCTTTGTTCCGTTTCAGTCCGGGGAGCAACATACGCGGTTCCCGTATGAAAGTCCCCTTCCGGCTCCGGCAGCGCTCTTCTGTCTATCTTTCCATTGGGGGTCAGCGGCATGTTGTCCAGCTGGATAAAGACCGCCGGGATCATATATTCCGGCAGCGCTTTGGCTAAATAGGCGCGCAGGTCCGCCACCGGCAGCTGTTCCGCCGGGACAAGATAGGCGCATAGATACTGATTGCCGGCCGGATCGCCCTTGGCGCTCACAACGGATTCCCTGACGGACGGATGCTTTAACAGCTCGGCTTCTATCTCGCCCAGTTCAATCCGGAAGCCGCGGATCTTTACCTGATGGTCGATGCGGCCTAAAAACTCGATATCTCCGTCAGGAAGCCAGCTTGCCAAATCGCCTGTCCGGTACATTTTCTCCCCCGGCAGGAAAGGGTTGGGCACAAACTTTTCCGCCGTCAGCTCCGGCCGGTTCAAGTAGCCCCTGGCCAGGCCGTCGCCGGAAATGCACAGTTCCCCCGGAGCGCCCACAGGCTGCAGCCGGTCGCAGGAATCCAGGATATAGATTTTTGTGTTGTCCACAGGGCGGCCGATGGTCGGCAGAACATCCTGCGGCGCAGCGGGATCAACCGCGGCCCAGGTCGTAACCACGGTGTTTTCGGTGGGGCCGTAATGATTCAGCAGAGTAAACGGCATTTTTTTGTCAGGCCGGCAGCGCAGCTTATCTCCGCCGGTCAGCAGCGCCCGCAAGGACATATCCTCAGGCCACTCCTCGGCAAGCAGCACTTCGGCCATCGGCGTCGGCATAAAGCTTACGCTGATCCGGTTGTCCTTCAGCCACTGAATGAGTCCGGTCACCGATGCCCGGGTTTCGCTGTCGGGAATATAAATGCCGGCGCCGGCGGTCAGATAGGGCCAAATCTCCCAGACCGAAGCGTCAAAGGCCTGACCGGCCAGCAATGTGCCCCTGTCCGCCGGCGTGATCTCATATACGCGCCGGTGCCAGCAGATGAGATTCACCAGGCTGGCGTGCCGTATTTCCACGCCCTTGGGTTTGCCGGTTGAGCCTGAGGTATAGATCACATAAGCCAAATCCTGCGGGGTATTTTGCCGGGGCAGATTGGAAGGATCACCCTGGTACAAATCCGGGTCATCTAAAGCGATGACCTCGCCGCTGAAATCGATTGCAGCGGCGAGATGCCGCTGCGTCAGGCAGATGCCTGCCCCGCTGTCCGCCAGCATATAGCTGATTCTTTCCGGCGGATATTCCGGGTCAATCGGCAGATACGCCCCGCCGGCCTTTACGATCGCCAGAATGCCGATGAGCAGTTCGGGCGATCGTTCCGCCAGTATCCCCACAATGCTGTTGGCCTGAACGCCCCTGTTCCACAGCAGCCGCGCCAGCTGATTGGCCCGTTCGTTCAGTTCCCGGCAGGTCAGCCGCCGCTCCTGATACACCGCCGCCGCGTTGTCAGGCGTCCGCGCCGCCTGCTCTTCAAACAGCTCCTGGACGGTCTTGTTTTTCGGATATTCCCGCTGGGTATGATTGAAATCATCTAAAAGCTGCCGGCGTTCTTCCGCCGTCAGTATATCGATATCTTTGATCATGAGATCAGGATTTCCGGTTACTCCCGCCAGCGCCGCCTTAAAATGCCCCGCCAGCTGCTCAATGAAGTCTCGCCGAAATGCGAGAGCATTGTAGCTGAATTTAACGCCTAATTCATTACCGGGAGCAATGACCACATTCAAGTCATAGTTGGTCTGCTCGAAGGCTTCCACGCCATCGATGGCAAAGCCCAATGCCGCGTCAGGCCCGGCATGCAGCACTTCTTCCATGGGATAGTTTTCAAAGGCCATGATATGGTCAAACAGGGCGCCTTTGACACCGCTCCCGGCCTGGATATCCGCCAGCGGGTAATAGCTGTATTGCTCCGATTCCACCGCCGCCTGCTGCACCTCGGCCAGCAATGCCGCAAACAGTTTGGTCCCGCCGCCTTTTATCCTCACCGGCAGCGTGTTGATAAACAGGCCGACGATGCTTTCCACGCCGGCGATTTCATGCGGCCTTCCCGATACGACCGCGCCGAACACCACGTCGTCCGTATTGGCATACCGCTGCAATACAATCCCCCATAATGTCTGGAGAACGGTATTTAATGTTACATGATTCTTTGCCGCGATATCCTCTAAGTTCTTATGCGTCCCAGCACCGATCTGAAATACGGCTTCCGCCGGCTGATACTCTCCCTGCCTGCGCAGCCCGCCATTTTTCGCCGGCAGGGCATGGGCCTCGCACCCGCCGGTGTATTCTTTCCAATAGGACGCCGCCGCTCCCTGGTCCTGGTCCTCAAGCCATTTAATATAGCCGCTGTACGGGTAGGCCTCGCTTAAACCGGGCGAACGGCCGTCTTTTAACGCCCCATAGATGGCAAAAAATTCTCTGAGGATAATTCCCATGCACCAGCCGTCCATAATAATATGGTGGAAGCTCCATATTAACTGATAGGCGTCTTCATTGATTTTTATCAGGGCAACCCGTAGCGGGATGTCTTTGGTTAAATCAAACCCCTTCGCCTTATCCCCGGACTTGTATGTGTCCACAAAGGCTGCTTTCTCCGGTTCACTCAGGCCGCTTACATCATGGTAGGCAATGCTGCCATCCCGTGTTTTCAAAACAACCTGCACCGGACTGCTGACTTTTTCGTAGACAAAAACAGTCCGGAAAACATCATGCCGTTCGATGAGTTTCCGGAAGCTGGCCTGCACCAGCTCCCGGTCCAGCTTTCCGTTAATAAAGAAGACGACCTGTTCAAAATACGCAGGGGACTGGCTATCCAGCAGCGCGTGGAAAAGCATGCCTTTCTGCATGGGGGACAGGGCAAATATTTTTTTGATATTCGCCTTTATGTCTCCCTGTTTATCAGGCTTGGACGGATGGTCCATCTTACATTACCTCCCTTTGCGACTCATTCGTTTTATTCCGGTAAATTTTTTCCCAGCAGCTCGTAGATATTGTCCACATCCTCCAGGCTCAGTTCCTCCCGGCTGATATCGCTGGGCGTCAGCTCGGTATAGCCTGCGGCGGTGCAATGGGCGATCACAGCCAGCAGGTTTCTGCGGAAACAATCCGTCAGCTTGGCCATGGTGGCTTGTTCATATTCCGCCCGGTTATACGTGAAACTTAGTGCCAGGCGTCCCTTGACAACCATGCCGCTGATGTCTACGGCATAGGGATTTTCCATCTGCGGCGATATGGCGTTCCCAGCCGGGATATCCGACATAGTGAAGCGTTCCGTATTCATTTCTCCGTCAAACTGCCCCAGATAGTTAAAGCTGATTTCCGGCTGCAGGTTAAAATGCAAAGCCGGCTTGTTTTCCGGCCGCGTCAGATATTTTAACAGGCCGTAGCCAACCCCTTTGCCGGGTATCTGCCGCAGCGTTTCTTTGACGGATTTTATGCGGTAGGCCAGGTCCCTGTCGTCTCCCATATCTAGCGTTACCGGGTATTGGGCGGTAAACCAGCCAACCGTCCGTGAGATATCCAGGTCTTTGATAATGGCTTCCCGGCCGTGGCCTTCCAGGTTGATTAACACCTTTTCCACGCCGGCCCACTCCCTGACGGCCATGCCCAGCACCGTGAGCAAAATATCGTTGATCTCGGTGTTATAAGCGGTATTCACCTGTTTCAGCAATTTTTCCGTATCTTCCGCCGTTAATTCCAGCCGGGTGCTTTCATTGTCGCGATACAGCCTTGCCGCAACCGCTTTATCCTTAGGCAGCGCCTGTATATCCGCCGCTTCCAGGCCGGCCCAGTATGCCGCTTCGTCTAACAGCTCCCGGCTGTTGGCGTAAGCGGCCAATTGCTCCGACCACGCCTGAAACGAATGGGTTTTGTCCGGGAACGAAACGTCCCCGTCCTGCAGCGCCTGCTGATACCCGGCGGCCAGATCCTGCAGGATGACCCTCCAGGATACTCCGTCTACCGCCAGATGATGGATGACAAGCAGCAGGTGATCCCCTGCCTGGGTCTTGAACAGCCCGGCCTTCAGCAGCGGGCCGCGGCGGAGGTCGATGCCGCTTTGTATCCGCTCAGCCTCCCGGACGATCATTTCCCGGTAATCATCGCGGCCGGTCAGATCCACAAGCTCCAGGGCGTACAATTCTCCCGCAAGACCGCGGTTAAACTGTACGGGCTGCCCGTTGTCATCGTTTACTACCATCCGTAAAGCGTCATGATGCTCCGCCAGTTTGGCGAATACGCGGCGCAGCGCGCCTTCTTCCAAGCCCGCCGCCGCATACAGCATAACCGCCTGGTTGAAATGATGCTTAGCGGCAAAAGGCTGGGCAAACAGCCAGCTCTGGATCGGCGTAAGTCCCACGGCGCCTTCCACCACTCCCTGATCAATCTGCCGGCTGACCGCTGTTACACGGCGGCTCAATTCTTCAATCACAGGGTACTTGAACAAATCCCGCATTTCCAGATGATAGCCGCAGTGGCTCAAGCGGGAAAGCACCTGTATGCCTTTGATCGAATCGCCGCCCAGACTGAAGAAATTATCCTTTATGCCGATCCGTTCGATCTTTAATACCTCTTGCCATATCCGGACCAGCATTTCTTCCGTTTCATTTTCCGGGGCCGCATAGTCAGCCCCGGCATTAACGGCGGCGTCCGGTTCCGGCAGGGCTTTCCGGTCAATTTTGCCGTTAGGCGTCAGCGGCAGTGTATCCAGTTGGATAAAGTAGGACGGAATCATGTATTCAGGCAGTTCCCTGGCGAGATGCTGCCGCAACGCCGCGCCGTCAAGCTCCCGCTCCGCCGCGAAATAGGCGCAAAGATAGGGGTTGCCGTTGGCGTCAGGCCGGGTCATCACCACTGCTTCTTTGACGGACGGATGCTTCAGCAGCTCGGCTTCGATCTCTCCCAGTTCGATCCGGAAACCCCGGATCTTTACCTGATAGTCAATGCGGCCTAAGAACTCAATATTACCGTCCGGCATCCATCTTGCCAAATCCCCCGTCCGGTACATTCTCGTTCCCGGCATGAAAGGATTGGGCGCAAATTTTTCCGCTGTCAGCTCCGGCTTGTTTAAATAGCCTCTGGCCAGGCTGTCGCCGGCGATGCACAATTCACCGGGAATGCCGACGGGCTGCAGCTGGTTGTAGCGGTTCACGATATAGACTTGTGAATTGTCGACAGGCTGGCCGATGGACGGCAGAACATCCTGCGCCGCGCCGGCGGCGACAGGCGTCCAGGTTGCCACGACCGTGTTTTCCGTGGGGCCGTAATGGTTCAGCAGTGTAAAAGGCAAATCGGCCGCAGGTCGGCGCCGCAGCTTATCCCCGCCGGTCAGCAGCGCCCGCAGCGGCGTGTCAGCCGGCCACGGCTCACTCAGCAGCACCTCGGCCAGCGGTGTCGGCATAAAGCTGATGGTAATCCGGTTTCTTTTCAGCCATTGGATCAGCGCCGCCGGAGAGGTCCGGGTTTCATTATCGAGAATATAGAGGCCCGCGCCGGCGGTCAGGTAGGGCCAGATTTCCCATACCGAGGCGTCGAAGGCCTGCCCGGCCAGCTGCGTCGCTCTGTCGGCCTCAGTGATTTCATAGACCCGCTGGTGCCAGCCGATCAGATTCGCCAGGCTGGCATGCTGTATCTCCACGCCTTTGGGCCTGCCGGTTGAACCCGATGTATAAATGACATAGGCCAGATCCTGGGCGGCAGTTTCCCGGGGCGGATTCGAATTGTCGCCGCCATACAAGCTGCGGTCGCTTAAATCGATGCTCTCCCCGCCAAAGGACAGGAGAGCGGCGAGATGCCGCTGCGTCAGGCAAACAGCCGCTCCGCTGTCTTCGAGCATATAGGCGATTCTGTCCGCCGGATATTCCGGGTCAATCGGCAGATAGGCCCCGCCGGCCTTCATGATTCCCAGAATGCCGATCAGCATCTCCGGCGAGCGTTCCGTCAGGATGCCGACAATGCGGTTGGCCTGTACCCCCTTCGCTTTCAACACCCGGGCCAGTTGATTGGCTTTTTCATTGAGATCCCGGTAGGTCAGCCGCCGTTCCTCAAATGCTACCGCCGTGTTGGCGGGCACCCTCGCCGCCTGCTCTTCAAACCGTTCCACCGCCGTCTTATGCCGTGGATACACATGTTCCGTATTGTTAAATTCCGAGAGAATCCGGCGCTTTTCATCCCCGGACAAAATCGCGATGTCCGCCAGTTTGCTATGCGGTGCGGCGGCGACATTTCTCAGCACGTTGACAAAATGCCCCGCCAGCCTGGAGGCCGTTTCTTCCGTGAACAGTCTGGTATAGTATTCCAGCGTGAACACGAAACGGTTATTTCTTTCAACAGCTTCCAGCGTTACATCGAATTTAGCAATTTTGTTGGCGAAGGCAACGGGAGAAAGCTTCAGTTCGCCCATGGACAAGGCTGCCACGTCCAAATCCTGCAGGGCGAATACCGTGTCAAACAGGGGATTGCGGCTTAGATCCCGCGGCAGGTTCAGCTTATCCACCAGTGCTTCAAACTGATACTCCTGATGTTCATAGGCTCCCAGCGCATTTTCCTTAACTTCCGCTAAAAATTCCAGGAAGCTCTTGTCCCCGGCCGGATAATTGCGCATCGCCAGCGTGTTGACAAACATGCCGACGATATTCTCCAGATCCGCGTGGGGTCTTCCCGTAATCGGCGACCCCACGATGATGTCTTCCTGGCCGGTATATTTTGCCAGAAGCACGTTATAGGCCGCCAGCAGCACCATATAGGGCGTAGCGCCGGCTTGTCCGGCCAGCGTGTTTAAGGCTGCCGTCAGCTCTTCCTCCAGTTCGAACTGCAAACGGTCTCCCTCAAAGCTTCTTACAGCCGGCCTCGGATCATCCGCAGGCACATTCAGCACCGGCAGATCTCCCGCCAGCGCCTTGAGCCAGTACGCCTCATGCCGCTTCATGCCGTCCGTTTCCCGCATCGCCTTTTGCCAGGCGGAGAAATCCTTATACTGGATGCGCAGCTCCGGCAGCCCCTGGCCTTGATATAAAGCGGCCCATTCCTGCATTAAAATACCGATGGATGCGCCGTCGGATATAATATGATGCATATCAAACAGTAAGACATGGCTGGTTTCATTTAGTTCAACCAGACTGGCCCGGAGCAGCGGCGCCTGGCTCAGGTCAAAGGGACGGACAAAGGCTTCAATGATGCCCGGCAGAGCTGCTTCGGAAGCCTGGCGGCAGTCCATGGCAAAGTCAATGGCCGGCCGGACTCTTTGCACAGGCTCCCCGGCTATCACGCTAAACGAAGTCCGTAAGGTTTCGTGCCGCGCAACGAGCTGTTGCAGCGCCGCCGCAAATTTCTTCTTGTCCAGGCGTCCTTCGATCCGCAGCGCCGCAGGCATGTTATAAGCGGTATCGCTGCCTTCGAATTGATTTAAAATAAACATGCGCTTCTGCGCCGACGACACCGGGTAATACTCTTGCTCCGGCACCGGTTCAATGGCCGCATAGCTGTTGGGCGCCGTACCTTCGGCGATCTCCATCAGGTTCCTGATGGTCTGCGCTTTAAAGATTTCCTGCAGCGGCACCGCTGTCCCGAATTCCTTATGAATCCTGGCCACGAGAGTGATGGCCTTGAGCGAATGGCCGCCCAGTTCGAAAAAGTTGTCTTCGATCCCGACTTTTTCCACGCCCAGAATATCCTGCCACAGAGCCGCCATCTTTTCTTCCGCTTCATTCCGGGGAGCCGCATATTCGGCTCTGCCGCTGCCTCCGTCGGGCTCGGGCAGCGCACGCCGGTCTATTTTGCCGTTGGGCGTCAGTGGCATTTTCTCCAGCTGAACTAAAAAGGCCGGAATCATGTAGTCGGGCAGCGCATGGGATAAGTGCCCGCGCAGCTCGGCTGCGCCCAGTTCCTGTCCGGCGGTAAAATAGGCGCACAGGTATTTTCCGGCGGTGGTGTCGCCTTTGGCGATTACAATGGCTTCTTTTATGGCCGGGTGTTTTAGGAGTTCGGTTTCGATTTCTCCCAGTTCAATCCGGAAGCCCCGGATTTTCACCTGGTGGTCGATGCGTCCCAGGAATTCTATGTTCCCGTCGGGCAGCCACCGGGCCAGGTCGCCGGTGCGGTACATCTTTTCTCCCGGTTGGAAGGGGTTAGAGACAAATTTTTCCGCGGTCAGTTCCGGCCGGTTCAGGTAGCCTTGCGCCAGACCGGCGCCGCCAATGCACAGCTCTCCCGCCACGCCGACGGGCTGCGTCTGACCGTCTTTCCCCAGTATATAAATTGCAGTGTTGGCTATGGGGGCTCCGATGGGAATGCTGGCTTCATTTTCCGCCAGCTGGTTGACAGCGTAAGCGGTGGCGAATACGGTGGTTTCGGTAGGGCCGTAGACGTGGATGATTTTGCCGCCGCCTAAGTAGTTGAAGGCTCTGCGCACATGATTGACCGAAACCATTTCGCCGCCGAAGAGTACTTTCCGGATGTGCCGGAAGCAGTCAATATTGATGTCTACCAGTGTATTGAACAGGGCGGTGGTGATGAAGAAGACGGTTACTTTTTCCTGTTCGATGATCTTAGGCAACCGGGCAATGTCCAATACTCCGCTCCGGTCTACCAGGACGAGTTTGGCTCCGTTGAGCAAAGCGCCGTAGATGTCGAAGACGGAACCGTCAAAGGCGTAGTTGGATAACTGCAGCAATACGTCCCGGCCGGTAATTTCGATATAGTTGGTGTTTTTGACGACCCGGACGACATTGTGGTGCATGGTGAGGTTGCCTTTGGGCTTGCCGGTTGAGCCGGAGGTATAGATGACATAGGCTAAATCCTGCGCGGTGTTGACACGGGGCAGGTTGGCGCAGTCGCCTCGGTAGAGGCCGGGGTCTTCGATGTCCAGCGTTTCTCCCTTAAAGAGGTTGGCCGCAGCCAAACGCGGCTGGGTGATCAGGATACCGGCGCCGCTGTCCTGGAGCATGTAGCCGATGCGCTCCTCCGGGTATTCCGGGTCGATCGGCAGGTAGGCGCCGCCGGCCTTTAAGATGCCCAGGATGCCGATGATCATTTCGGGGGAGCGTTCCACCATGATGCCGACGATGCGGTTGGCGGTTACTCCTTTGACCCGCAGTGCGCCGGCCAGCTGGTTGGCTTTGCGGTTCAGTTCCCGGTAGCTGAGCTGCTGCCCGTTGAATACGACGGCCGTCTGTTCAGGGTGCGCTGCCGCTTGTTCTTCGAAGAGCTCCTGAATCGTCTTGTCCTTGGGATAGGCGGTTGTTGTATTGTTGAAGTCTGCGACGATTTGCCTTTTTTCTTCCCCGGACATCATGTCGATGTCTCCCAGCTTGACTTGAGGGTCCTCCACAATGCTTGCCAGCAGGTTGATAAAATGCCCGCACAGTCTTCGGGCCGTTTCACTTTTAAACAATGCCGTGTCAAATTCCAGGGTAAAGTCTAACCGGCTGTTTCTTTCGATGGCTTCCAGAATCAGATCAAATTTAGCGATCTTATTATCGAAGCCATAACGTGTCAATCGCAAATCTCCGATGGCCAGCGCGGCCAGATTCACGTTCTGCAGGGCAAACATGGTGTCAAACAGCGGATTCCTGCTTAAATTGCGCGGGATGTCCAGTTTTTCCACCAGTTCCTCAAACTGGTAGTCCTGATGTTGATAAGCCTGCAGCGCGTGGTCTTTAACCTCTTGTAAAAATTCCCGGAAACGTTTCCCGCCTTCGGGATAATTGCGCATGGCCAGCGTATTGACAAATACGCCGATAATATTATGCAGGTCCGCATAGGGCCTTCCTTCAATCGGCGAGCCAATGACAATATCTTCCTGGCCGCTGTATTTGGATAATAAAACATTGTAGGCCGCCAGCAGCACCATGTAGAGGGTCGTCCCGCTATCCACGGCCAGTTTGTTTAAGGCGGCGGTCAGGGTTTCATCCAGGGTAAAGCGCAGCAGATCCCCCTTAAAGCTGCGGACCGGCGGACGCGGATAATCGGTCGGCATATTGAGCACGGGAGGTTCCCCGGCAAATGCCTGCAGCCAGTATGCTTCCTGCTTTTTGAACTCCGCGGTTTGGAACAGCTTATTTTGCCAGACGGCAAAATCCTTGTATTGGATGCGCAGTTCCGGCAGTTCTTTTCCTTCATACAAGCCGGCCAATTCCCGCGTAAAAATCGCCGCTGTGACCCCATCGGAGATAATATGATGAAAATCAAATAACACCATATGGCTGGACGAGGCCAGTTCGATCACGCTCACCCGGAACAGCGGCGCCTGGCTCAGGTCAAAAGGACGGATGAACCCCTGGATCAGGTCCGGCAGGTCCGCCTCGTCCGCCGTGCGTTCATCCATCTGAAAATCAATGGACGCATGCACTCTTTGCACAGGCTCCCCATCAATCACCTCGAAAGAAGTCCGCAGGGTTTCATGCCGCTCCGCCAGTTGCCGCAATACGGCCGCAAACCGTTGCTTGTCCAGCTTCCCTTCTATTTGAAAGGCCAGAAAATTGTTGTAGGCAGTATCGTTTGCTTCAAACTGATTCAGAATAAACATGCGCTTTTGCGCCGATGATACCGGATAATACTCCTGTTCCGGCACACTGGGGATAACGGCGGCAGCCGGTTCCAGCGTTAAAAGTTCCTGAACCTGCGCGGCCAGTTCCGCGATGCTGGGCCCCTGCAGAAAATTCACCATGGGAACAACGACGCCCAGCGTCCTTTCCAGCTTGTTCTTCAACTCCACGGCCATGATCGAATCAAGTCCCATGCCGTTTAAGGCGGCGTTAACATCAAGCCTGGCCTGGGGCAGTTTCAAAACCTGAGCCGTCTGCCCGCACAAATACTGTTCCAGCAATTGCCGGCGTTCCTCCGGCCCGGCTCCCAGCAGTCCGGCGCGGACGGAGCCTTCTCCGGAAGCGGCGGAGCTGACGGTTGCGGCAATTTCGCCGGTATGCTGCAGCAAGTCTTCAAACAGCCCAGCTTTCCCAGCCTGTTGAAAAATCGCGCCCCATTGTTCCCAGTCCATATCCATGACCGCAACCTGTTCCAAATCCCGGCCGGCCAGCGCTTCCAGTATTTGCAGCCCCGCTGCGGGCGGTATCGGGTTCATGCCGGTGCCGGCGGCAGTCAAAGCTGTCTTTTGTGAACGGGCCGCCATGCCGATGTCCGCCCAGGGGCCCCAGTTTATGCTTAGCGCCGGCAAGCCCAGCTGCCGCCGCTGATGCGCCAGGGCATCCAAAAAGGCGTTTGCCGCCGCGTAGCTTCCCAACCGCGGCGAACTCACCAGGGTGGAAATCGATGAGAACAAAATGAAAAAGTCCAGCGGATCATCCTGCAGCAGATGATGCAGATGCCAGGCTCCCTGGACTTTGGGCCGTAAAACCGCACGAAAGGCGGCGGGTTCGCACGCGGTCAGCAGCGCGTCGGCCACTGTGCCTGCCGCATGAACTACCCCTCTGACAGGCGGCCAGTATTCCTCCCGATACCGTGTAAGGAATGCCTTAAACTGCCGTTCATCGCCTACATCAACGGCCGCCAGATATACGCTGGCTCCCATCGCTTCCAATTCTTTAATGTTGGTAATATAGCCGGCTATACGGTCCCCTTTGGCCAGCGCCTGCCCCCACGCCGATCGCGGCGGCAGTTCAGTCCTCGCCATTAAAATCAGCCATTTGGCTCCTTGCTGCACCAGCCAGCGGGCAACCTGCATACCCAGGTCGCCAAGCCCGCCGGTAATCAGGTACGAGCCGTTGGCAGCGCAACGGAATGAAATATCCCGTTTTCCGGAGGGGATATGGCGCTGCAATCGGGCTATATAGCGTCTGCCTTGACGGTAAGCAACCTGGTCTTCGCCGTCATGGACCAATAGATCCGCAATTAGCCTGTCTGCGGCTTGTTCGTCCGGCGCCGCGGCGTCCAGATCCACCAATCCGCCCCATAATTCCTGCTGCTCAAGGGCAAGGGTCCTGCCCAGCCCCCACAGCGGCGCCTGGGCAACATCTACGGCTTCCCCTTCCTGCAGTACCGGCTGGCTGCCTTTGGTAACAAGCCAAAGGCGCGGCCAGGCCCGGTTAAACATGCCGCTGCATTCCCGGACGGCCTGTACAAGCTGCAGCACATGCAGGCATCCCAGTTCTTGCGCCTGCTCCAGGTCAGCCGCGCTTATTTCGCCTTTACGGCCCGCGCCGGCGCTCCAGGTATGCAGGATGCCGCGGCAACAATCCCGGCCGGAATGAAGCGTTTCCTGGAAAAGCCTGTTCATATCCTGCCGGGACGGGCTGCTGCAAAATATGTCTTTTTCCAGGCAGGCAAAGGATTCGCCGGGATATACAACGACCGCCCGTTCTCCCCGCTCCGCCAGGCGTTTGGCAGCCCTTTCCCCGATACCCGACCGGTGGGCGAAGATCAGCCAGATCCCCTGGCCGTTCACCGCAGATTTTTCCCGGCCGTTTTCCTGAGGACGCCAGACCGGCTCATACAGCCACTGGTCCCAGCTGCCGGCGGCAGTCTGCTGTGCGCGCTGTAAAGCTTCATAATTCAGACCGCGTTCCGCCTCAAACCAATAGGATTCCCGCTGCCAGGGATACCCCGGCAGGGAAACGCACCGGCCCTCCGGATAGAGCTGCTCCCATTCGACGGGATAACCAAGGGTATAAAGCGCCCCCAGCGAGTTAAGCAGAGTCGCCTGCTCAGGCTCCTGCCTGCGCAAAGACGGCAGCACGCTAACGTCCTGTCCCCGCTTGCCGAAATTCTGCCGGATGGCGCCGGCAAGCACAGGATGGGGGCTGATTTCCAGGAATACGCTGTAATCGTCTTCGATCAGCCGTTCCACAGCATCGGCGAACAGCACCGGGTTCCTGAGGTTTTTCACCCAATAGTCAGCGTCGAGTTCCTGTCCGTCGATGCATTGGCCGGTAACCGTAGAATAGATTGGCATGCCGGCTGCCTGCGGCTCCAGCCCTTGCAGGGATTTTGCCAGATCCGCCATAAGCGGCTCCATCTGATGGCTGTGAAACGCATAGCTTACGGGCAGCGCCTTGCAAAATACTTTCTTTTTCTCTAAGATTGCCATAACTTCGTTTATATTGGCCGGGTCGCCGGATAAAACCAATGACGCTGGCCCGTTATAGCAGGCGACCGATACTTTATTTTCATATCCCCGCAGCAGCGATGCCGCTTCCTCCCGGGAAAGCTCGACAGCCACTGTTTTACCCTGGCCGGTAGTCTGCTGCATCAGCCGGCTGCGGTGAAAAATCACGCGCACGGCGTCAGCAAGGGTGAGAACGCCGGCAATGTGGGCCGCTGCCGCTTCGCCCATACTATGGCCGACTACTGCCGCAGGCCGGATGCCCCAAGATTCCCAAAGCCTGGCCAATGCCACCTGGACAGCAAAAAGCGCCGGCTGGACAAACTGCGTCTGGTCCAACCGGCTCTGTGATTCTCCCGCGTTTAATTCTCTTATCAGTGACCAGTAGGCATGCCCGCGGAACAGCATATCGCATTCTTCTATGGCTTTCCGGAACACAGGCTCCTCACGGAACAGTTCCCGTCCCATGGCCCACCATTGCGGTCCCTGTCCGGAAAAAACAAAAACCAGCCTGGGCGAAAAGCCGGCTTTTTCTGGCCGACATGCAGGCCGGGCGATAGTTCTCCCGCCAGAAACTTGTCGATCCGTTCGACCATTTCTTTTTTGGACCGGCCAGTCAGTGCCAGGCGGCAGTCGTGATGGCTGCGCCGCACGCCAGCGGTGCGGCAGATGTCGTTTAAGGCAACATTGGCGTCGGAACCGCTCAGATAGTTCCGGTAAGACCGGGCCAGCTCCTGCAAGGCTTGCTGTCCGGCAGCGGAGATAGGCAGCAAATGGTCCGTTTTCGGTAAACGGGCCGCCATGCTGTATTTTTTATCGTAACAGGCTGAAAGCCTTTTAACACTATATGGGCATTGGTTCCGCCAAAACCAAAGGAACTTACGCCGGCCAGCGCGGGAACAGACGTATCCGGCCACGACCCCAGCTCGGTTTGCACGCGCAAGGGTAAGTCCGCAAAAGGAATATAAGGGTTCGGATTGGTAAAATGCAGACTGGCCGGAATTTGCCGGTGCTTTATCGCCAAAGCGACTTTAATAATTCCCGCTATGCCGGCCGCCGCCTCCAAATGCCCGATGTTCGTCTTTGCGGAGCCAATCAGGCAGGGATGCTGCGGGGAACGGTCCAGCGCCAGCACTTTTCCCAATGCTTTTGCCTCAATCGGGTCCCCCAAGGATGTTCCTGTTCCATGGGCTTCTATATATTGGATTTGACCGGGAGAAACGCCGGCCTGGCGGTACGCGTCCAGCAGCACCTGTTCCTGGGCCCGGCCGTTTGGCGCCGTTAATCCGTTGCTGCGTCCGTCCTGATTCACGGCGCTGCCGGCAATTAACGCGTAAATCATATCGCCGTCCGCCAGCGCCCGGGAAAGCGGCTTTAATACGACCACTCCCGCGCCTTCACCCCTGACATAGCCGTTGGCTTCGGCAGCAAAGGTTTTGCACCGGCCGTCAGATGCCAGCATGCCGGCTTTGGCAAAAGCGGTTGTAAGCTCGGGAGACAGCAACAGATTGACGCCTCCTGCCAAAGCCATCGCCGATTCGCCGTTCCGCAAGCTTTGGCATGCCAGATGCACAGCTACCAGCGAGGATGAGCAGGCCGTATCAACCGACAGGCTCGGCCCCTGAAAATTAAATAAGTAGGAAATACGGTTGGACACGATGCTTAAAGCGTTGCCCGTGGCTGTGTAAATGTCCTGCGTGGTAAACTGGTTTAGCAGCGTACCGTATTCGTAACCCGAGACGCCGACAAATACGCCGACCGGCTGCCCGGCCAGGCGCTCCGGCACCTGCCCGGCATCCTCCAGGGCTTCCCAGGCAACTTCCAGCAACAACCGTTGCTGCGGGTCCATACTGACGGCTTCCCGCGGTGAAATGCCAAAAAACGGTGCGTCAAATTCATCAATAGCCTCCAGAAATCCGCCCCAGCCGTTTTGTTCGCGGTCAGCATTGCGGTTGCCGGTGCTTCTTCCTGCCCTCTGATACCCCGGCGGAGCCTCGCGGATAGCGTCCACGCCATTTTGCAGCAGTTGCCAGAAGGCCTTATGTCCCTGCGCGCCGGGAAACCGGCAGCCGATGCCGATGATGGCAATCGGCTCCACGGAAGGCTTGTTCCTTGCCGTATCGCCCACAACAGGCTGATCCGGTTTGCCGGTTAAAAAGCGGGTTATCCCTTCAATGGTGGGATAATCCCAAACCAGGGTCGGCGAGACATCCCGGCCCAGCCACTCTCCCAACTCCCCGGTAATAGTGACTGATTCGACTGAATCCAAGCCATAATTATATAAAGGTTCACGCACATCAATTTTTTGTTGCTCTACCTTTAGCCGCTCGGCCAGTTTACCGATCAGCCAATTTTGTATGTCCCGGCTGGTTTTCTCTGACCGGGGCTCTCCTGCTGCACCCGGCGTTTTCTTAGCCATTTGCTATTCCCCTTTCGGCTGCCAGCGTTCCGTCCAACAGGCCGTTCCGGCAGGCATGACGCTGAATTTTGCCGCTGGAGGTTTTAGGAATACTGGCGGGCTTGAGCAATAAGATTTCATGAACCTGCAGTTCATGATCGCGGAAAACCGCTTCCCTGATGGCGGTATAGATTTCTTCCAGGGCGCCGTCTTCCTGACTGGATTGATTTTGCGCCCCCCGCGGCCGGTATTGCCGCTCGACTTCGGCCACAATACCCAGACACTCGTTCCCGTCGATGTCCAGGGCAAAAGCGGCGCAGCATCCGGGACGAATTGCCTGATGGCACTGTTCAACCGTTTGCTCAATATCCTGCGGATAATGATTCGCCCCCCGGATGATGATGAGATCTTTCAGGCGTCCGGTGACATAAAGCTCGCCGTCATGGGTAAAGCCAAGATCCCCGGTTCTGAGAAAAGGCCCTTCTCCGCTGTCCGCAAGGTAGGCTCGGAAAGTCTTTTGTGTAGCTTCCGGATTGTTCCAATATCCTTGCGCAATACTGGGGCCAAAAGCCCAGATTTCTCCTACTTTGTTGGCCGGGCAGCGCATGAGCGTCTCCGGATCGGCGATGACAATTTGATGCTCCGGCCATGAATGGCCGCAGCCTACCAAAACATGGCTCTTTCCATGTGCATCACCGGCAGCGACAGTATCCTTTTCCAGGGCTTGCGCGCTGAATTGCTTATAAACCGGCGCCGCGCTTACCGCTCCGCCGGTCAGCATCAACGTCGCTTCCGCCATGCCGTAGCACGGATAAAAAGCCTCCCGCCGGAAGCCGGCCGTTTCAAAAGCTGCGACAAATCTTTCCATGGTTTCATAGCGGACAGGTTCAGCCCCGTTGAAAGCCGTCCGCCAGGAGGTCAAATCCAAGGTTGCTTTTTGTTCTTCAGTTACCTTATTTACACATAACTCATAGGCAAAGTTGGGAGCGCCGCCCAAAGTCCCTTTGTAATCGGAAATCGCTTTTAGCCAGCGATAGGGTTTTTGCAAAAAATCCACTGGAGACATAAAAACATACGTACTTCCCATATAAAGGGCTTGCAGCACCTTGCTCATTAACCCCATATCATGATAAATAGGTAACCAGCCAACCGCAACGGTATCTCCATTCAAACCAAAAGCTGTTTGCATCAGCTTTTCATTGTGAAGAAGATTGCCATGACTCACCATCACGCCCTTGGGTATTCCCACGGAACCGGAAGTATATTGGAGAAAAGCCAGTGTATCTTTCGTTATCCCCGGATCTTGCCATCGTTTGGCCAGCGCTGTATTAATAACATCAGTCGTTAACCAGTGCAGTTCTGACAAATCCGGAGTTTGAGCGATGACGGGCTCAAACTTGCTGATAATAGTCGAGGTTGTTAACACTACCCGCGCCTGGGCATCTTTTACGATATTTTGGAGTCTTAGCAAATTGCGGTTTAGTTTCGGCGGATAGGCAGGCACCGCGACAACTCCCGCATACAGGCAGCCCATAAAAGCAATGATATAATCCAGTCCCGAGTGATACAGGAGCAAAGCACGTTCCCCCTGCAGCTCAGCGCTTTGCAGAAAAGCCCCCACGGCCTTGGCCCGTTTGTCGAATTCCGCAAAGGTCAAATGATTGTATTCTGTTTCCCCATTTTCCAGAAACGTATAGATTCGCTTGTCAGGGTGCTGCTGTGCCCGGTATTGGAGAATTTCCACCAAAGAAGAAACATTTTGCAATGAGTCCGTAGTCATTTGTTTCATAAAATACACCTCCAGATTTCATTTTGAACGCAAAAGAAAAACGCCTTCCGGCGCTATATAAAACCTTACAATCCGTTAGTTATTTTCCTACACTCTAAATTGACTGGCCTTTTCATTCATTTGAATGGCCAATTCGGCCAGCCGGTCAACATTCCGCGCAATTTCCGTCATAGTGGCTGCCTGTTCTTCTGTGACGGCGGCAACGTTCTGCGTTTTGCCGGAAGTGGCTGAAGCGGTTTCGCTGACAGCCTGGACGCTGCCGGCAACGCCTTGCGTGCCTTGGGTAATTTCTTCGGCGGATCGGGACATTTCCTTAATGCTGAGGCCTATTCTTTCCAACTGATCAATAATCTTTTGAAAGCCTTTCTGCGTATGAAAAGCAACCTCTTTTCCCTTGCCTGTTTCAACCGAAGTTGCGCTGGATATGGCTGTTATATTATTGATTTCCGTACTGATACTATGGATAATAGAGGCTATTTCTTTCGTTGAACCTTCCGATTGCTCGGCAAGCCTTCTAACCTCCTCGGCAACTACGGCAAACCCCCTGCCGGCTTCACCGGCGCGTGCAGCTTCGATAGCGGCATTCAGCGCCAGCAAATTTGTCTGGCCTGCTATATTGGAAATAACACTGATAATCCTTTTAATTTGTTCTGACGACGTATTCAAAGCCAGTGTGGCATCTTGCATTTTTCCCATGGAATTGGCAATCACTTCGTTCTGATTGACGACTTCTTCCAACAGATTCATGCCTGTTTGCGATTCCGTCACCGCAGTTTGCGCCGTCTTGTCTATTTGGGCCGCTCCCGCGCTCATTTCTTCCGCGCTGGCCGAAACCTCCTGGATCGTCGCGGAAATATCGGTAATACTGGCTGCCGACGCAGTGGCGCTGCCGGCCATATCGGTTACATTTCCCGCAACCGAATCAATCGACCGCGAAAACTCCTCCGTCATAACGGTTAATTCTTCACAGGCAGCCGCTAAAGTGGAAGAGGAGGACTGAACATGAGCGACCGTTTCACGGACCTGCATCCGCATGGTTTCCAGGCAGACCAGCATATCGTTAATCTCATCGTTCATTGAGCTCTTATACGAGCTGGGCGTCAAATCCAGCTGCCCAGTCTGTTCAATCACCTTATTTAACTCGGAAATACGCTTTATTAAATTTTTGCTATAAATAAATGCCAGTATCATGCTCAAAACAGAAATAACAAATGAAACCACGGTAACGATTCCTTCAGCTGCAGCTATATGCTGATTCATGCCTTCCGTCTTCGTGTCAAAGAACCGTACCTGTATTTCAGACATCTTATCAAAATCTGCATTAATAGTATCCACTAAAAATCGTCCCTGCGCGGTTAATTCAGCCAAATTAGCGGCGTTTGCTTTTTGGGCGCGTATGATCCTATCCCCGAATGCCTGATACTCCCGTATCTCGCGCAGCAGCTTTTCGCTTTGGTTTCTCGTGCTTTCTTGCGTCGAGGTTTCAACCAGTTTTTCTATTTCATTCAAGGCGCTGCCGATATCCTTGCGATAGCCGGCTTCATAGGTGCTTCCTCCGCCATACAGCAAAAGCCCTCTCATATTCAGCAAGGCATTACTAAACAGCCGGTGCGTCTCTTTCACCATGATCATCCTCGGGACCGTATGGGTGGATACGTCTTTTATCTCAGCGGATATGACTTTAAAATTATAAATGGAAAAAATGGCTGATGAGACAAACAATACAATAATCAGTAGGTACATCCCCAGAACTTGCAACAGCAACGAAAATCTTTTTCTTTGAACCATTGTAGCACACTCACCTCAATCATCGTTGTATAACCGCGATTGCCCAGCCTGCAGGTTGAGCAACCGGCAAACAGTCCCGATATAAAACCTATATGGCTATCGGATAACCCTTCACGGCCCTGGATATCACTTCCATTAATCCCGCGGCATTGTTGTGGATATAAAAATGGTCGCCGGGAAACAGCAGTATTTTGAAATTGCCGCTGGTCTGTTCTTGCCATGCTGCTAAATCCTGATATTTCACGTCCGGATCTTCCGTGCCGCCCAAAGCGGAAATGGGACAGGCAAGCGGCATATGCGCCGCATAGGTGTAGGTCTCATGCAGCGCAAAATCCGCTCTTAGTATCGGCAACAGCACATTCATCAAATCGCTGTTTTGCAATACTTCCTCCGGTGTACCGTTATAGGTGCGCAAACGCTCGATAAACTCGGCATCCGGCAACAAATGCATCGGCGGTTTTATTCTCGCGAGGGTGGGAGCGCGGTAACCGGATACAAACAAATGAACCGGATGCAGATCCTTCTCCTGCAACCGGCGGGACAATTCAAAACTGATCAAAGCGCCTAAGCTATGACCGAAAAAAGCAAACGGCACATCCAATTCCGGCAGCAGCGCCCCGGCTAACGCATCGATCAAGGGAGACATCGAGCTGAATGGCGGTTCAACGATCCGTTTCTCTCTTCCGGGATATTGAACCGGACAAACATCGATCTCCGGCGAGAAACAATTCAGCCAGTTGCGAAACACCGCGGCGCTTCCCCCTGCATAGGGAAAACAAAACAAGCGCAAACGGGTATGGGCGCTTGTTCTGCGGTAGGGAATCCATGGATTTGTTTGTTTCATAATATTCTCCTTCACTGAAAAGATTGTACCAACTATCGATTCTTCCTTTTCAGGATCAAGTGACGAAAACACCCTCCAGTTCGATCTTCTTTTTCTCATCTAAAACCGTAACTTCTACCATGATGCGCCGATTTTTCGGAGAAACCTTTTTGATAATATGGTCTAAACCTAATAAAGGTCCATTTACTACCTGCAATTGTTCATTCTGTTTCTTCAACGTACTCACTTCGACAATACCGCCGTTCCCGATCAATTTCTGAATCAGCAGCTGCTCCTCGGTATATATGGGCACCAAAGCTCCGGCGCTGTATACCGGCCAGGCGATATTCAATTTATACATGCGCAGCAAGTTATAAAATTCTTCAAGTCTTTCCGCCGGGGAGGCAACAAACAAATATCCTTCAAATAATGGCCTTACTATGCTGATAATGCTTCCTTGTTTCCGCCAGCTAATTCTCCTTTTAGGGCAAATAAGCTTGACATCGGAAAACAGTTTGTGCAGGATTGTCAGCGCCGTCTCTTCTTTGCCGGAAATTGTGCGTAATACATACCATTCGATGACTGATCACCCCCGTTGATATAAAAAACAGCATGCTAAAGCACCGGAGACTTGAAAAGCACTCCAAATAAATACGGATTATAACGTTCCTTCTATTCTTCATGCGCCTCCGCATAAAATTTTAAAGGAATTTTTGGTTTTTCAACGGATATTTTCTTCGACGATCACCCGGTTAAATTATTATAGTACTATTTATTTTTAGCAAAAACTTTATCATTTTAATAGAGATATTGTCGAAAAATGCAAATACATTGCTTATAAAGCCTATTGAATTGAACAACATACATCGATGGATATGGAAGTAAAAATAATGAAAGCCCTGCCGGCAGACATAGGAAAATGATATGTCTGCCGGCAGGGCTGCACAATATATATTTAATTATTCTCTAAGCAGTACCGCCTTTGAAACTCTTTGGAGTGTTCCAAAGTCATCAGTGCAGTTTCTTTCGTATTGGCCAGCTTCACCAAATAGGTTTTATTCCCCCAGGGTAAAATCTCCATCACCATATCCGAATTGACGATAAAGCCTTTGTGGCAGCGAAAAAAATGAAATTCCCGCAACCGTTCTTCCAGCTGCTGCAAGGGTTCATAGGTTTGAACAACATTGTCTCCCGTAAGATGAATGATCGTTTTGCGCTCATAGCGCGTAATTAAAATGATGTCCTGAATATCAATAAAGGTCGTTTTTTCATTGGAAGACACTCTAAGTTTGAGAGGTTTCCTGCAATGCAGCATTCCTCCGCTTCTGGATAAACCGACTTGTTCTCTTTCTTTCTGCGATGCTTTGATCCGCTCTACCGTTTGCCGGACCCGTGTCAAATTAAATGGCTTAAGCAGATAATCAAAGGCATACACTTCAAAAGCCTCATGCGTGTAGCAGCTATAGCCGGTTGCAAAGATGAGAAAAATTTTGGGGTTGATATCAAAAATTTCCTTCGAGGCTTCAATACCATTCATTTCAGGCATATCAATATCCAAAAATACAATTTCCGGCTCCAGTTCCTCAACCATCGAAACAAGCTGCCGCCCGTTGACTGCCTCCCCAATGACCTTTATGCCGGGAATTTCCGCCAAAGTACGTTTTACAATCGTTCGCATCATGGTGTCATCATCAGCAACAATGACCTTTAGCATCTATACTACCCTTCCATTGCCTCATGCAGTTATTTCCGGTCCTGCAAATGCTCAAGCATTTGCGAACTGATAAGCAGCATTCCAATAAGCTGGCGGAAGGGCAGGTCGCGTCACAGAAGACAAACCTTTGACCACATAGAGCAAAATGTTGTGTTTAAAATTCCGTAACATACTTCTACCTCCTATTTGTCAAAAT
>NZ_AFGF01000011.1 GCF_000219125.1 Acetonema longum DSM 6540 | reverse complement strand
CCTGATCTCTTGAATCAAGAAGCGCTACAGCTTCGTCTAATAGAGGAGTAACTTGCTGCAGAAATGTGTCTTTAATAGTATCCTCTTCAATGTTTACTTCTGCTTCAAATTCTCGTTCAACTTCCTCATTATACTCGTTAATATATGATGAACAGACGTTCTTCCTGGTTTTTCTCATCATATCCACAACATAGTTGGAAGCAACTGTGCTAATCCAGCACTTAAAAGATGGTATTGTGGATGCCCTCACTGAGCTATCAGACAAAAATTTCTGCAATGCTACTATTACGCCATCTTCTATTAATGGCTCCAATTCTGATTTCCCGAACTTAACATTGAGTATTGGTAGAACTTTCAAAAAAACGATTTGCGCGAGTTCTTCAATGGCTTGTTCATTGCCAGATTTCGCGCGAATGAGTAACTCGTCGTCACGCAAGCATATTCATCTCCCCTTAGAAAGCATTTACATATATAGACGGATGAGAAATAAAATAGTGACATTCTTATATCATAATTTTTTACGTTTAATAAAATAACCTATTTTTTCGGCAACAGTGAAGAGTATACCCTTTTAAAGTTAAAAAAATCTCAACCACTATTCGGCTTAGACAATATTTCCGGACTTGCCATGAGTAGCCTCCCGATATTGTTCTG
>NZ_AFGF01000010.1 GCF_000219125.1 Acetonema longum DSM 6540 | reverse complement strand
TGCTCAGGGAGCTGGCTCCCGGGGTGGCCGTGGAGGCGGTGCGGTTCCTTACTGACGCTGCCTTTTCTCTGGACTCTCAGGTGAAGATAATGACGGTCTGAGGGAAGCCCGGTAACCGGACCTCCCTCAGACCGTCGGGAGCAAGAACTGAATGGCTTTAAGCATAGCGCCTAATGGATTCCCGGAAAGCATGCGCAGACGCACCGGGAAGAAACTCAGTGGCTCAGACTCATGCTTTGCCAGGTGCCGGTGCTTTCATAGAGATTGCAGTGGTCGGCCTGGCTGTAACAGCTGTTGACGCCGCAGCCCTGGTAATCCACCAGTTTAAAAAATCTGTCATTTTCTTTCGGGTCGGTGGTGGTATACAGCGTGCCGCCATAAGTCCGCACTACGGTTTCGTCAAAGCGGATTGCTCCGTCTCCGCTGACAGCCTGGCGTCTATAAGTGCCGTTCAGGCATTCACCGTCTGCAATCCGTTGTAGTAAGTGAGAAAATTGTTCTGTCATGGTTGACACTCCTTTCTTTATTTATTCGTATAATGCATTTTTGATGCCAATGGTTTGTCTGCACAATTTTTTCAGTAAAAAAGATCTGAAACAAGCGGGAAAATCCGCTGTATATCTGGGCCTTTTTCCTGTCGCTGCGGCTGCTGTCAAAGATTTGTTTTCTGCCGGACGGCCTTATCGCTATAACAAAAAAATGTCGGATCCGACAAGTTTTCCTGTCGGCCCGACATTTTTATTTTTCTAGCCTGTACTTCCCTAATTTCTCGTAGAGAGTGGAGCGGTGAATACCCAGGAGTTTTGCCGCCAGCACTTTGTTGCCTTTGGCCAGCCTCATGGCTTCGGCAATCCGCTCCGGCTCGGTTTGACCTGACAAACCGCCTGTTTCCGGATCAACTCCATCCCGGCCAACCGCCGCCGGGGGGACAGCCAGTTCAGATGAGGCAGGTGACGGGGCGTAATCAGCGGCCCACGGATGGTCACCAGCAGTTGTTCCAACAGGTTGGCCAGTTCCCGGACATTGCCGGGCCAATGATATTCCCGGAACAGAGCCATGGTTTCCGGTGTCAGCCGTTTCGGCGGCAGACCGGTTTTTTTACAGAGGGCGGCCATCAGTCCCTCTGCCAGTTCCCCTAAGTCTTCCCGGTGCTCCCGCAAGGGGGGGAGGGCCAGGCTGATTACATTCAGGCGATAATACAGATCTTTCCGGAAGGTTTGCTCCTGGATCATTTGCGGCAGCGGCTTGTTGGTAGCGGCCATAATGCGGATGTCCACCGGCTGGGTTTTCGTGCCCCCCACCCGGTCAAAGCTGCGCTCTTCCAGGACGCGCAGCAGTTTGGCCTGCATTGCCAGCGGCATATCGCCGATTTCATCGAGAAAAATTGTCCCGTTATCGGCCAATTCAAACTTGCCTTTTTTGCCGCCCCGTTTGGCGCCGCTAAAGGCCCCTTCATCGTATCCGAATAGTTCGGTTTCCAGCAGCTCGGCGGGGATCGCCGCACAGTTGATCGCCACAAACGGCATACCCTGCCGGCGGCTGGCATTATGAATGGCATGGGCGAACAGTTCTTTGCCGGTGCCGCTTTCGCCGGTAATCAGCACATTGCTGTCAGTCAAAGCCGCTTTCGCCGCCAGATTTTTTACCTGCACCATGACACGGGAACGGCCGGCGATGTCGTCAAAGGTATGTTCGGCAACGCGGACCTCTTTCAACTGCTGCTTGTAGCTGTCTACCTGCCGCTCCAGCCGATGGAGCCGGTCCAGCAGGCGGCTGATTTCACTGATGTCTTTGAACAAAATTTCGCCGAAAGCGCCGCTCAGCTCGCCATTGTTAAACAGGGGCACCCGGTTGACGATGATCTGTCTCCCCTGATAATTTTGTATATTTCCCAGCTCGATGACTCCGGTCTGGGCGGTAACGTGAAGCCTGGTATTTTCAATAGTTTCCTGCGCCGGCCGGTTCAGAAGATCTTCCCTGGCTATGCCGAATATTTCCTCATAGGACCGGTTCACCTTGATGATCACGCCGTTTTGGTCGACGACCACGATACCCTGCCGGAGGCTTTCGAAGATGTTTTCCAGCACTTCGGCATGCTGCAGGGTATCATTTAATTGCCGGGCAGCCTGCACCAATTCGGAGGTGTCCTGGATAATGGCCAGGGCGCCTACGATTTTGGACCCCTCGCAAATCGGCGAGCGATTGGAAACAAGGGCCTGCCCGTTAATGGTAATCGGCTGGCTTGTCTCGCTTTTGCCGGTGCTGAGGACCCTGGTCAGGCCGGTGTGGGGAATCACGTCGGCAATATAGGCTCCGATGGCAGCCGATTCCGGTACGCCGGTCAGTACGGCAGCGGCGGCGTTAAAGGTAGTAATGATACCAAAGGCATTAATCACGACAATGCCGTTATGAGCCGAACGGACTAAAGCCTGAATTTCATCGTTGGCCCGGTGCAGCTGAGCGTAAAAAGCAGTAAGGAAATCCTGGGGAGTCAGCATGCCTGCTAGTTTGCGGTCATCTGACACCACCGGCAGATGGCTGACCGGAATTTGCCGGGCCTCTTCCAGAGGCGTGTCCAGGGTAACGGTGATGACATTTTTGGTCATGACCTGACTGACCGGCAGGGAAAACGGGAGATCCTCGGTGATAGCCCCGATTAAATGCCTGTGGGTGATAAGGCCGCAAATCTCCTGGGCCGGGGTAATGACCGGAGCGCCGCTCAGCCGGTATTTAAAAAAAAGGCGGGCAGCATCTTTTAAGGTGTTATCCGGTCCCAAGGTTTTCGGATAGGTTGACATATAATTGCGAACCAGCATGGGCGGTACTCCTCCCTTCTTTTTATGGTCGCCCGCATTTGTCTTATAGTCTTAGTGTCGGATGGCTACAATATTACTATAAACGAGAATGTAAGATATTGCCACGGAATTCGAGAAAGGATCAATGCAATCTTGCTGTTTGAATTCTGCATCCTCCCTTTTATATCCTGTATTGATTCCTCCGGGGCATTACGTAATCGCTTGGTAAAAATAGAGAGGTTTTTCGCCGCGGCCGTAGAAAATAGTAATGCCTGAGCCGGCCAGTTCCGGGCTCAGGATTCATGAAAGGCAGGTGACGGGTAAAATGAAAATAGGCGCACGTATTATTAAAACAGGCATTGCAGTGACGATCACCATGTATATCTGCAAGACGTTCCGACTGGAGCCGGCCTTTTTCGGCGCTGTATCCGCTGTGGTGAATATGCAGCCGTCAATCTTCCTGACGTTTAAGACGGCATGGGATCAGATTCTGGTGCACATCCTGGGTGTAACCGCCGGCATTGCCTGCGGCTACCTGATCGGCGGTCATCCCATTGCCATGGGGCTGATCTCCATCATACTGATTTTGATGTATATAAAATTCAACCTGCACAGCGGCATCTCCACCGGGATCGTGGCTGCTCTTTTCGTGGTAGGCTCCGGTCAGGAAGCGTTTTTGCTGGAGCATGCGCTGAACAGGACTGCCGTCATTTTTACCGGCCTGGTGACGGCCATGCTGGTCAATATTCTCCTGTGGCCGCCCCGCTATAAAAAGCAATTTACCGCGAAACTGAAAGAGAGCAATGAAACCGCGGTCCGTTACTTTTGCCAGGCGGTAGCGGGATATGTTCAACTGGAAAATGAGGCGCCGGAAGTACATCAGGACCAAAGGGAAAAAGTGCATCAATTAAACCGGGAAATACGCAGCTTATCCAAACTCTTAAGCCGGGAAGGCCAAGTACTGGCGTCCGGTTCGGTGGAAGAAGGCGAATGGTTTGTCAAGGCCCGGCAGCTGATGGATTATAACGAATCCCTGACAGAAAAAGCCGACCGGATTTATTCGATTCTTCCCGACCGTTTTGACCGCAGGGTCAAAGCGGGCCTGCCGCCTATCAGCGATGAGTTCAAAGTCATCTTGGGCATCCTGAACAGCGGGGCCGCTTCTCTGGACAGAGTCAATGCTAAGATCAGAAAGGTCATCATTGAAGGGCAGCCGGTGGAGCCGGAAGAAATCAACGAGGATTACTGGGAAAGGTTGAGTGAAGCGATTGAAACCTGGCAGCAAAGGCTGACCGGCAGCTATTATGTCCATGCTCTGACCGAAGCGGCGGTAACCGCCAACGAACTCAAACGGGTTGTCCGGCAGGGAAAAAAGTTATTGGCCGACAGTACTGCCGTAACCATCTGAACCGACCAGTGAGCTGTACACCGGAATCTTACAATACTGACGGGAGAAACCGACCGCTACAACGCAGGCAGCGTTGCAGCGGTTTTCGTTTTTTTTATACAGCCGGCCATGAATGGGAGTCCGGCGGGGACATGCGCATGATTTAGCCCGAGTAGACATATAGTGGTAGTGGCAGAAACTGGTTTCTTTTTTGCCTGACCGGTGAAGCCATGCATGGACGAGAGAGGGGGAGAAAAATGTACGTCATGGGCAACGTCACCAGAAACACCATCGCCATGGTTCTGGCAGGAGGCAAGGGAGAACGGCTGAGTCCCATTACCCTGAACATGCCTAAACCCTGTGTGTCTTTCGGGGGGAAATACAAAATCATTGATTTTGTCCTGAGCAACCTGTTTAACTCGGGACTCAAGAAAGTCTATATCCTCACTCAGTACCGGGCCTATCCCTTAAATAAACACATTAAAGAATCCTGGAGCAAATGGGCCGGTCTGGGAGAATTCTATGAGACGATATCACCCGAGACCAGCAGCGACGGTGAGGAATGGTTCAAAGGCACGGCAGACGCCATCTTCCAGTTCCTGCGCTTCATCGAATGCTCCGATGTGGATTATGTGGCGATCTTCGGCGGCGATCATATTTATAAAATGGATATCAGCCAGATGATCAGCTATCATATTGTCAACCAGGCGGATATCACCCTGGCTGCTCTGGAAGTTTCAGCGGAAGAAGCCAGGCGGTTCGGTATTTTGGCCGTAAACAAGGATTTTCAGGTGACCCATTTTGCTGAAAAGCCTCAAGAGCCTGCAGCCATTCCGGGAAGAGATACCTGTTTCGCCTCTATGGGCAATTACATTTTTTCCACCAAAAAGCTTATCGAAGTGCTAAAAGAAGGCAAGCGAAAACATGCGGACCTGGATTTTGGCAAGCATGTGATCCCCATGATGCTGGAGAAGGGGGACCGGGTTTTTGCCTATAACTTTGCCGATAACGTGATTCCCGGCATGAGGCAGGAGGAAAAAGGCTATTGGAAAGACGTGGGGACGATTGATTCCTACTATGAGGCCAACATGGATCTGGTCAATGTGGAGCCCCAGTTGAACTTATATAATTATAAGTGGCCTATCCTGGCCAATCAGGGCAATCTGCCGCCGGCGAAAACCGTGTTTGACGAAGACGGCCGGCGGGGGCAAAACCTGAACTCCTACATCTGCGGCGGCTGCATCATCAGCGGCGGTACGGTGCGGCGGTCCATAGTCGGCTCACGCTGCCGGGTGAACAGCTACAGCCTGGTAGAAGATTCCATCCTGTTTAATAATGTGGAAATCGGCCGGCATGCCCAAATCAGGCGGGCGATCATTGATGAAAATATAAAAATTCCTGATGGCGCGGAAATCGGCTATAATCAGGAACAGGACCTATTAAAGGGATATACTGTCACTGAATCCGGCATTACGGTAGTGACAAAACTATAAAGATGCGCTATCGTAGACTTATCGATCTAGTAAGCGGAGGTGTCGTTCTTTTATGTCTGTCCACCCGTTAGCAGGGAAAAAAGCTCCCCTTTCTATTCTAGTCAATATTCCACGGTTAATTAGTTCGTATTATGCAAACAAACCTGACATTTACCAGCTGGAGCAAAAAGTGGCCTTTGGCACTTCCGGTCATCGGGGCAATCCTCTGAAGGGGACTTTCAACGAAGCCCATATTCACGCCATTGCCCAGGCCGTTTGCTGCTATCGCCATGAGCAGGGCATCACCGGCCCGCTCTATGTGGGCTTTGATACCCATGCATTATCGGAGCCGGCCTTTATCTCCACCCTGGAAGTGTTGGCGGCTAACGGCGTGGAAACCCTGATTGCCAAAGATATGAACTATACGCCGACACCGGTTATTTCTCACGCCATTTTGACGTATAACCGGGGACGCCGGGCCGGCCTGGCCGACGGCATTGTCATTACCCCCTCTCACAACCCGCCGGATAATGGCGGCATAAAGTATAATCCGCCTCACGGCGGCCCGGCTGACACCCATGTGACCCAATGGGTCGCCGATCAGGCCAATGCTTTCCTGGCCGACGGCAACAGGGAAGTAAAACGGATTGCCTATGCGAAAGCTTTACAAGCCGACAATGTGCATGAGTATGACTTTGTTACCCCTTATGTAAAAGATCTGGATAATATCATCGACATGGACGCCATCCGTTCCGCCGGTCTGAAGCTGGGAGCGGACGCTCTCGGCGGCGCCGGCCTTGGCTACTGGCTGCCTATCGCCGATGCCTATGGCCTGGATATCGACCTGTTAAACGGTCATCCAGACCCCACCTTCAGTTTTATGAACGTGGACGGCGACGGCAAGATTCGCATGGATTGCTCCTCGGCTCACGCTATGGCCGGTTTGATTGAGTTAAAGGATAAATATGACCTGGCCTTTGGCAATGATCCCGACTTTGACCGCCATGGCATTGTTACCCGCAGCGCCGGTCTGATGAACCCCAATCATTACCTGGCGGTGGCCATTTCCTACCTGTTCCGGTCCCGTACCGGCTGGCGGCAGGATGCGTCGGTAGGCAAAACCCTGGTCAGTTCCTCCCTGATCGACCGGGTGGCTGGCAGCTTGGGCCGCAAGCTGACGGAAGTGCCGGTGGGCTTTAAATGGTTTGTGGACGGCCTTATGGACGGCTCCCTGGGATTCGGCGGGGAAGAAAGTGCCGGCGCCTCTTTTCTCCGGAAAGACGGTACGGTTTGGACCACGGATAAAGATGGCATCATTCTTTGCCTGTTAGCGGCGGAAATCACGGCCAAAACCGGTCGGGACCCTGGCCGGCATTATCAGGAGCTGATTGCTCAGTTTGGCCAACCGGTGTATGCCCGTATCGACGCCGGGGCCACTTCCCGGCAGAAAGCCGTACTGAGCCGGTTATCGCCGGACCAGGTTATTGCCGGCAGTCTTGCCGGTGAACCCATTACCGGTAAACTGACCCAAGCAACCGGCAACAACACCGCTATCGGCGGCCTGAAGGTGTGCGCCGCCAGCGGCTGGTTCGCAGCCCGCCCCTCCGGCACCGAAGACGTGTATAAGATTTATGCTGAAAGCTTTAAAGGGGAAGACCATTTGCGGCAGATTCAGGAGGAAGCAAAACAAATGGTCAGCGATGCCTTTAAGGCCGCCGGAGTGTGACAGAGCGGGTGAATTGTTTTCAGGAGGTAGTCCTATGGAACACAATACTTTTGAACAGTTGGAGTGGTTTGCCTCATCCTGATTGCCGATGAAAATACGGTAGTCAGATATATCAATCCGGAATATGCGCACATTACCGGAGTCAGCCGCAGGGCGATTAAAATACTTCTAAACTGTTGTAATCTTTCCTGAAAATTTCTAACGGTTTAGAAATGATGCGTGACGTGTTATTTTATGGCCGGTGCCTGGTGTCACGAAACATCATTTCTAAAAAGTTGGAAATTTTTGATTTTAGGCTTCAAAGAATTCACTGCGCCAGCGGTAGAATCGATTGGCATGGAAATTGCTTTCTTTATTTGTTGTCATCAGGCTTTTCCCGCAGAAATCGGCTAATTCAATCAACTATCGGTCAAGAGGTGAAAGAATATGAAAAAACTACGTATTGGATCCGGTGCCGGTTATTCCGGCGACAGGATCGAGCCTGCCGCAGAGCTTGCGGCAAAAGGCGATATTCAGTATTTGTGCTTCGAATGCCTGGCGGAAAGAACGATAGCCATAGCTCAACAGGCTAAGCTGGAAGATCCCAACGCCGGCTATGACGCTTTGCTGACGGCCAGAATGGAAGCTGTTCTGGGCATTTGCAAACAAAAGAACATCAAAATCATTACCAATATGGGAGCGGCCAATCCTGCCGCCGGCGCCCTGAAGATCAAGGAGATCGCCCAAAAGATGGGGATCAAGGGATTGAAGATTGCGGCCGTCAGCGGTGATGATGTCCTGGAGATTATCAAAAAACAGGACCTCATCATCGAGGAAACCGGGGAAAAATTATCAACGATTCAGGATAAAATGGTATCCGCCAATGCCTACCTGGGGGCGGAACCAATCGTTGAGGCCCTTAGAAACGGGGCCAACGTGGTCATTACCGGCCGAATTTCCGATCCGGCCCTGTTTGTGGCCCCCATTATTCATGAATTTGGCTGGTCCATGGATGACTGGACCCGCTTGGGCAAGGCTACTGTCATGGGCCATTTGCTGGAGTGCGCCGGTCAGGTTACAGGCGGTTATTATGCCGATCCCGGTTTCAAAGATGTTCCCGGGCTTGGCCGGCTTGGTTTCCCTATTGCCGAAATCCAGAAGGATGGCTCCTTTATCATCACCAAGGTGCCGGAGGCCGGCGGCAATGTTACCCTGGATACCTGCAAAGAGCAGCTTGTCTATGAGATTCATGATCCGGCGGCCTATATCACTCCGGACGTTGTGGCCGACTTCAGCGGAGTGGAATTTAGCCTGGTGGAAAAAGACAAGGTGGCGGTAACCGGCGGTGCCGGACGGCAAAAAACCGAATTCCTCAAGGTTTCCGTCGGCTATGTGGACAGCTATATCGGCGAAGGCCAGATCAGCTACGCCGGTCCCGGAGCGGCTAACCGCGGTCAGCTGGCCCTGGACATCGTAGCCGAGAGATTAAAGCTGATGGGGGTTCAGTACCAGGAAATCCGGTTTGATCTGATCGGCTTGAATTCGCTGCATGGCGCCGCACTGTCGTCGGGGCATGAACCTTACGAAGTCCGGGCGAGAGTGGCGGGCCGCACGCAAAATATGAAAGAAGCGGTCCGCATCGGCAATGAAGTGGAAACCCTGTATACCAACGGGCCCGCCGGCGGGGCAGGCGCCTGGAAGTCAGCCCGGGAAGTCGTTGCAATAGTTTCTGCCTTGATTCCACGCAATCTGGTTAAAGCCAATGTTCATTACGAGGTGATATAAAATGAAGCTGCGTGAAATTGCCCATTCCCGCACCGGCGATAAAGGAAACACATCCAATATTTCAGTGATTGCCTATGATCCCGCCAACTATGCCTTTTTGGAAAAGCACGTCACTGCCAAGCGAGTCAAGGATTTTTTCTCCGACATCGTGGAGGGAGACGTCGTCCGCTATGAACTGCCTAAGATTGGGGCGTTAAACTTCGTCATGTACAAGGCTCTCGGGGGCGGTGTCACCCGGACTCTGGCCCTTGATATTCACGGAAAATCCCTGAGTTCGGCATTGATGAACCTGGATATTCCCGATTTAAAATAGCGCCGGTTGTTGCCCTTCCGGTTAGTTTTGTTACGGTTTATTAGCAAAATCCGCCGCTTTCAATCATTTGGTTGCTAAGCGGCGGATTTTTTATTGAATGTGAATTTTTTATAAAAATTTAAATATACTATTGACGGTTCATGGAAAAGGTAGGATAATATAAATAAAAGATAATAATTATCGATTAGTTAAAACTATCGATTAAATAAGAGAATTTACATAAGGAGGAGGATTTGGTATGGCATTACTCGGAACAGTGGTCAAACCATTCAAAGCGCAGGCTTATCATAACGGCAAATTTATCGAGGTTACAGAAACGGATTTCAAAGGCAAATGGAGCGTGGTATGCTTCTATCCGGCGGATTTTTCCCGCGTATGCCCCACAGAGCTGGAAGATCTGCAGGATCATTATCCCGCTTTCAGAGAACTGGGGGTGGAAGTATACTCTGTCTCCACCGATACTCATTTTGTCCATAAGGCCTGGCATGAAAACTCAGAGGCTATTCGGAAAGTCACCTATCCCATGATTGGTGATCCCTCCCATGCCCTGTCGAAAAACTTTGAAATACTGGCCGAAGAAGGCGGACTGGCCAATCGCGGCACATTCATCATCGATCCGGACGGCGTGATACAGGCGATTGAAATTAACGCCAAGGGCATCGCACGTGATGCAAGCATACTGCTTCATAAGCTGAAAGCCGCACAATATATCAGGAATAACCCCGGCGAAGTCTGCCCGGCCAAATGGGGACGGGAAAGCGCCGCCGCGCCTAAAGCAAGCCTGGATCTTGCAGGAAGATTTAAGAGGTGATGGCAGAGATGAGTTCAGCATTGTTAGATCAGGACATTAAAGAGCAGTTATCCCAGTATCTCCAGATGGCGGAAGGTGACGTGCTGATTAAAGTCAGCGCGGACAGCGGCCAGGTATCGGGGGATATGCTGGCTTTGCTAGAGGAAATAGCCTCCCTGTCTCCCCGCGTTGCGATTGAAAAAACCAAACTGTCCAGAACGCCCAGTTTCAGTATCCAGTCTGCGGCCACGGCCGGCGGGGACGGCAGGATCACTTTCGCCGGCATCCCTTTGGGCCATGAGTTTACCTCCCTGGTGCTGGCTCTGCTCCAGGTCAGCGGCAGAGCCCCCAAAGTCGATCAGAACGTCATTGATCAGATCAAAGCCATTAAAGGAGAATATCGTTTTGAAACCTATGTCAGCCTGAGCTGCCATATTTGTCCGGACATTGTTCAGGCCCTGAATATGATGAGTGTTTTAAATCCGGGCATTACCCACACCATGGTGGACGGCGGTGTTTTCCGGGAAGAGGCTGAGGCAAAAAACATTCTGGCAGTGCCGGTGGTTTACCTTAACGGCGAATTTTTCCACAGCGGCCGGATCAGTGTGGAAGAAGTTATTGCCAAATTGGGCGGCGGCCCTGACGTATCCCAGCTTGCCGCTAAAGAGCCCTTTGATACTTTGATTATCGGCGGCGGCCCGGCGGGAGTCAGTGCGGCGATTTATGCGGCGAGAAAGGGGATTCGCACCGGACTGGTGGCTGAGCGTCTTGGCGGTCAGGTGCAGGAAACTCTCGGCATTGAAAACTTTATCAGTATCAAATATACCGAAGGCCCCACCGTGGCGGCAAATCTGGAGGAGCATCTGAGGGAGTATCAAATCGACGTGATCAAGGCGCAGCGCTGCCGCCGCCTGGAGAAAAAAGACCTGATAGAAATTGAGCTGGAAAATGGGTCCGTCCTCAGGAGCAAGGCTGTAATCCTGGCCACCGGCGCTCGCTGGCGCAATATCTGCGTACCGGGAGAGGCTGAATTCAAGACTAAGGGTGTGGCCTACTGCCCCCATTGCGACGGCCCTATATTTAAGGGAAAACGGGTGGCCGTGATCGGCGGCGGCAATTCCGGGATTGAAGCGGCGATTGATTTGGCCGGAATTACGGAACATGTGACGGTGCTGGAATTTATGCCGGAACTGAAAGCCGACCTGGTGCTGCAGCAGCGGCTGGACAGTCTTCCCAATGTGACGGTCTTAAAAAATGTTCAGACGAAAGAAATCACCGGCACAGACAGGGTCGACGGCCTTACTTACATTGACCGGGCAACAGGAGAAGAGCATCATATAGACCTGGCAGGGGTCTTTATCCTAATCGGTCTTGTCCCCAATACCGATTGGCTGGATGGTGCGGTCGAGCGCAACCGCTTCGGTGAAATCCTGGTGGACAGCCGCGGCGCCACGAATGTGCCGGGAGTGTTCGCCGCAGGAGACTGCACCAACAGTCACTACAAGCAGATCATTATCGCTATGGGATCCGGCGCCAGCGCGGCATTAGCCGCATTTGACCATTTAATCCGAAATTGATGTAAAAACGCAGGAGAATATAGGAGTATGAAAAAATCCGTCTGAAGCAGTCTCCAGGGACTCTATCCGGCGGATTTTTTTCATGAAAGGGGGTGGCATTCTTCTTTTGCGGCGTGTATACTATTTATGCTCAGATGATTGAGCATATTTAATTTGTCAAAGAGGGAACTGATATCATGACAACAGTATGGAGTGTCCTGGAAATTACGGGGGTAGTGGCCTTTGCCGTTTCCGGCGCCCTGACGGGAATTCGCAGCCGTCTCGATATTTTCGGTGTACTGATTTTAGCCGTGGTTACCGCCATTGGCGGCGGGATCATACGGGATGTGGTGATTGGCAATACACCTCCCTTAACCTTTCGCGACTCAACGTTCTTTATCATCAGCTGCGCATCGGCTGTAGGGGTCTTGTTCACCTACCGCTGGCTGGACCGGTATCAGAACACGATCCTGTTTTTTGACGCCGTCGGCCTTGGCGCCTTTACGGCGACCAGCGCCAACCTGGCCATTCAGCACCATCTGGATTCTCTGTTTATTGTAACGGCAGTGGCTACGATCACCGGCATCGGCGGCGGTATTCTCCGGGATATGATCGTCAAAGAGATCCCCTATGTGTTCCGGCAGGAAGTCTATGCCATCAACGCCATTATCGGCGCCGCGGTTTTTTATTATTCGCAATCATATTTAACGGGTTCTCTGCCATTATATCTTTCCTTTGTTGTCACCACCGTCTTGCGTCTTTGCTGCATTAAATACAAGTGGAATTTTCCCGTTCTCGGCATGGATTCAAAGCAGGTCGTTTCCGGCGAACACAAGTCTGATTAGCGAAAATGGTGATACGTTAATATAGGTAAAAAGAAGGGGCGCAAAGCGTTTTTACGCATGCAGCCCTTTTTTGCAGCAAAAAAACAGGCGCTCAGTTTTTCCCCGCTGTTCCTTCCTTGCGGGTCTCAATTGCTGAAATGCAAATAGCAATTATATAAAATACAAGAATTCCTATTCCCATCCCCATTTGTATTTCGCCTCCTGCGATTTCTCTTCCCTTTAATCAAAGTATAGTCCCGGTACATTGATCTGTGAAATTGTCAATGGCTATGGTATCAATAAGATTTTTTTTGGGACTCGATACACATTAACCAGCAGGGCGAAAGCGATGGAATTAGAAGAATATAATGATTTTCTGATTTAGACTTTTCGTGTATATACACTTAATCGATGAGTAGTAAATAATCTTATAAACAAAACTGGTTTTTCTTATTTGCGTGCATATACACTCAATAAACGGACATTGATAAAACTGTTGGAGATAAAGGTAGAGATAGGCCCGAACGCGCAGGATGATGGATACAAGTCTGCTTAGCTAAAATGGAAAAGTGATTTCGCCGCTTTCCACCAATTCCTTGATCATGCCTGCGCCTGCGTCAGTGCTTTGCAGATTGGAAATCAGGGCTAAGCCGCAAATGCCAGGAATGCCCATGAGGGGCTTCAAGAGCGGAGTCATTAGCTTCTGCGCTACCCGTAAACCGCCCAATCCGTCAACAACGGCGATAACGCCAAGGGCGAAAATGACCGCCGGCATGAGTTCCAGGGCGAACATAAAGCCATCCCGCGCTCCGCCGCCGCCGGCGCCGCGGAAAGTAAACGCTTTGCCGGCCTCACCGGTAATTTTTCCATAAGCGCCGTTAAGCACGCTAAAGTCTAGCACCTGCGTCCAGTCTTTTGCTGAGGCAAATATTCCCGAAAAGAAAATAATAGCCAATGCGAATGCGGCGTAACTTACCCAGCTGATTTTGTTCTCCTGAGATTCTTTTCCTTGCATAGGTCCTCATCCTCCTTATAGTTTTACTGGCTCCATTGACGGCGGCCTTCACAAAGACCGCATGTATTGCAACAATGTCCCGTGCAATAGAACTCATTTATACATTGTACTACCGAGTATTGCTATTTTCAATAAAAACTTGTCAACTTTAATTGAAACGGTGTCGGTATTTGTTGGGATGGTAGAAGAACAAATTCTGTTAGAACATTTTATTGACAAGTAATTACTGTCTGTGCTATATTAAAAACAATTCATTTTGGAAAAATTATCAAAAGCTATGACCGGGAAGAGTAAGCATGTCCCTTTTCAGTCCAGCGAGCCGGTGACCGGAAACCCCGGAGGTGTGATGACCGGCCTGAAGATCCTGCTGAATGGTCCCGTGAGCTGTCTGCCGAACCAGTAAGTAGTAGGACAGACCGGAAGCCTCCGTTAAAAGGCTAGGGTATCGGCGCTTTAACTCCCGTACCTGAAACCAGGGAAAACAGCTTGTTTTCCGAATAAGGGTGGTACCGCGAACCATTTCGCCCCTGACGGGTGGAATGGTTTTTTTATTTGGCGGCCCCTTATATCAGAGGTTGGTTGCAAAAACCATCTGTAGCCTAGCATTTGAGACCGTTCAAAAAGGTCCGGATGCTAGGTAAGAGCAGGAGTAACGACGCAGATGGGCCTTTTTCAACGGTCTCTGGGGAAACAGCCGGGTTCCAAAGTAGGGTGGTACCGCGGACCATTTCGCCCCTTAAGGTGAAATGGTCTTTTTATTTTTCCGATAAGACGCAACAAGAGGACAGGAGGAAGGAAGATGTTAAAAGAGTATCTCAATCTCCTGATTTCCGGTCAGGATTTATCCCGGGAACAGGCCAGAAACTCAATGAAAATCATTATGTCGGGGCAGGCCAGCGGCTCCCAGATCGGCAGTTTGCTGACAGCCCTGCGCCTGAAAGGGGAAAACAGCGAGGAAATCGTCGGTTTTGCCGAAATAATGCGGCATTTTTCCCGCCGAACCGATTGCGGCCGGCGTGATGTAGTCGATACCTGCGGCACGGGCGGTGACCGGAAAGGAACGTTTAACGTTTCCACCGCTGCTGCTTTCGTAGCGGCAGGGGCCGGGGCAACCGTCGCCAAACATGGCAATCACGGCGTATCCAGTACATCCGGCAGTGCCGATGTGCTCAAAAGCCTGGGTGTAAACATTGATTTGACACCGGAGGAGACGACTCAGGCAGTGAGCAAATTGGGAGTAGGATTTGCCTATGCGCCGGTTTTTCATCCGGCGATGAAATATGCCGGCCCCACCCGTCGGGAACTGGGCTTTCGGACGGTGTTCAACCTTTTGGGGCCTCTGACCAATCCTCTGGGAGCCAAACGGCAGCTGATGGGGGTTTATGATGGTTCCCTGACCGGTAAAATAGCCGAAGTCCTGCTGCAGCTTGGCGTGGACCACGCCATGGTGGTGTACGGCCTGGACGGCTTAGATGAAATCACCACCACAGCTCCCAGCCAAATCTCAGAAGTGAAAGACGGTCAGGTCACAACCTACCGGATCGAGCCGAAGGATTACGGGTTTACCCTGTGTGATCCAGCCGACTATCAGGTCAGCACACCGGCGGAAAGCGCCGCCAGCATCATCCAGCTGCTGCAAGGCCGGCATGGCCCCAAACGGGACCTGGTCCTGATCAACGCGGCGGCAGCCCTGATGGTAGCCGGTCGGTCCCAGGATATCCGGGAAGGAATCGCTCTTAGCCAAAGGAGTATCGACAGCGGCGCCGCTCTGGGCAAGCTGGAGGAACTGCGCCAATACACCTGTTTCCGCCGGGGAGGCACGGACGATGCTCGTTAAAATCTGCGGCATAACCAGACTGGAGGATGCCCGCGCCGCCCGGCAGTATGGTGCGGACATGATCGGTTTTGTCTTCGCCGACAGCCGGCGCCGGATTGAGGTAAGGGAGGCGGCCCGGATCGCGCAAGAGGTCAGGGGGATTGGCAAGGCAGGGGTGTTTGTTGACCAACCCCTGGAGGAAGTGCGGCAGATTGCTGTCCAGTGTCAGCTGGACTATATCCAGCTTTCCGGTGGTGAACCGGCCGAGTACTGCCGTCAGCTCAACCGTCCGGTTATCAAGGCGGTGCGGATCGGTTCCGGCGAGCCGGACAGGGAAGGATGGGAGAGCTTTCCCGCTGACTGGCTGCTGTTCGACAGTTTTGTCCCCGGTCAGGCCGGCGGCAGCGGCAGGACCTTTGACTGGGCCGGACTGCGGGAGATAACCCGGCGCATTTCCAAACCGTTCCTGGTGGCCGGCGGCCTGAATGGGGTCAATGTGCCGGAGGCCATTAACATATTGCGCCCTTACGGCGTGGATGTATCCAGCGGGGTGGAGACAGACGGCGTCAAGGACCAGGCGAAAATTCGCGACTTTATTCTTTCGGCTAAAGCAGCAAAAACCGCCAAGGAGGGATCCCATGCTAACCCAAATTGTCGCTGATATCCGGCGTCAGGTAGCTGAAACAAAGGCCCTTGCGCCCCTTGCGCAATTCAGGCGGGAAATTCAACCCGGACAATTTTTATTCAGCCAGGCGATTAAAACGACGGATTGGGCGCTGATCGCAGAATGCAAGCTGATGTCTCCCGCCAAAGGCGTCTTGGTTCAAGGTGTTACTGTGCCTGAACTGGCCCAAATCTACAGCCAAAACGGGGCAAGCTGCCTGTCGGTGCACACCAGCCGTCCCTTTGGCGGCAGCATTCAGGACATCGGCAGGGTAAAGGCCGTGAGCCAACTGCCGGTGTTGTGCAAAGACTTTATGATTGATCCCTATCAGATTTATCAGGCCCGTTGGGCAGGGGCCGACGCTGTTCTGCTGATTGCCGCCATATTGTCTGACCTTCAGCTTCAGCAGTATCAGGCGATTGCCGGCGAACTGGGTCTGGACTGCCTGGTGGAGATCCACAGTCTGGAGGAACTGGAACGGGCCCGGACAGCCGGGGCGCATCTGGTAGGGATCAATAACCGGGACCTGAAAACATTTACCACGGACGTAGCCAGGACCTATGAACTTCTGCCCTATTGCGGCAAAGAATGCCTGGTGATCAGCGAAAGCGGCATTGCCGGCCCGGAGGAAGTAGAACAGCTGCAGCGGTCCGGGGTCCGGGGTGCCCTGGTGGGGGAAGGGCTGGTGAAAGCACCGGATATTGCCGGGCGTACCCGGCAGCTGGCCAGGGTTGTTGTCCCGTTGTAAGGGTTAAGCCAGAGTATATATTGGATAAAAGGAGGATTCAGAATGTCAGACAATGGACGTTACGGGCAATACGGGGGGCAGTTTGTGCCGGAAACTGTGATGCCGGCATTACTTGAACTGGAGGATTTTTACCGTACCGTTAAACAGGACGCGTCGTTTATCGCCGAACTCAACCGGTATCTGGCAGAATACGCCGGCCGGCCGACCCGGCTGTATTACGCCGCCAATTTAACCCGCCATTACGGCGGCGCCGGGATTTATCTGAAGCGGGAAGACCTGTTGCATACAGGAGCCCATAAGATCAACAATGCCCTGGGACAGGCACTGCTGGCCAGGCGCATGGGGAAAAAACGCATTGTAGCGGAGACCGGCGCCGGCCAGCACGGGGTGGCCTGCGCTACCATGGCGGCCCTGTTCGGGATGGAATGCAAGGTGTTCATGGGCGAGGAAGACATTGAGCGCCAGGCCTTGAACGTGTTCCGTATGCGATTGCTGGGGACGGAAGTGGTCCCGGTTACCAGCGGCTCCGGCACTCTCAAAGATGCCACCAGCGAAGCCATTCGCTACTGGGTGACCAATGTGAGGGATACCCACTATATCATCGGCTCAGTGGTGGGACCTCATCCTTACCCCATGCTTGTGCGGGATTTTCAGACTGTGATCGGCCAGGAGATCCGGGAGCAGCAGGCGGCTTTGAACATTAAGAACATCGACTTTTTGCTGGCCTGCGTGGGAGGCGGCAGCAATGCCATGGGAACGTTTCATCCCTTTCATCAGGAAAAATTCGTCCGCAAGATCGGGGTGGAGGCGGCCGGCAAAGGCATATTCACCGGTCAACACGCCGCTTCTTTGACGCAGGGCGAGCCCGGCGCGCTGCATGGGGCTCTGAGTTACCTGCTGCAGGATGAGGACGGTCAGGTTATCCCGGCCTTTTCAATTTCCGCCGGTTTGGATTATCCCGGCGTAGGCCCGGAACACTCGTATTTTAAAGACGCCGGCCTGGTGGAATACGTGTCGGTCACCGATCAGCAGGCTTTGCAGGCCTTTGAGCTGCTGGCCAAAACCGAAGGCATTATTCCCGCCCTGGAAAGCGCCCACGCTCTGGCTTACCTGGAGATTCTCATGCCGGACACCAAGCCGGACCAGACAGTGGTCATCTGTCTGTCGGGACGAGGCGACAAAGACGTGCAGCAAGTTGCCAAAGTAATGGAGGAGAAATAGGGAAATTGAGATTCATAGAGAAGGAAGGAATGGTTTAAGTGGAAGGAACGATGATTGCTGCTGGATTAAAGCAGCGGAAAGAAAGCGGCCAAAAGGGTCTAATCGTCTATCTGACAGCTGGGTATCCGGACCTGGACGCCACCTATCAGGCAGTCATGGCAGCAGAAGCAGCCGGCGCCGATGCCATCGAAATCGGCATTCCCTTCTCCGACCCTATCGCCGATGGGCCGGTGATTCAAAAAGCGGCGACAGAGGCCCTGAAACGCGGGGTGACTGCCCCTAAAATACTGGAACTAATCCGGCGGATTCGCCGCAGTTCTTCTATCCCCTTAGCGGTGATGACCTATGTAAATACAGTGCTGCACTATAGCCCGCAGAAGTTTATTGCCGATTTTTCAGCTGCCGGGGTAGCCGGGCTGATTATCCCGGACCTGCCAATGGAAGAAAGCGGATTCATTCAGGCTATCTGCCGGGAATACCCCATGGAACTCATCAGCTTTATCGCCCCCACCAGCGGCCAGGACAGGATTGCTGCCATCAGCAAGGAAGCTTCCGGTTTTCTCTATTGCATTTCCAGCACCGGCGTGACCGGAGTGAAAAGGACAGACTATCAGCTGGTAGAGAAAATCATCTGTCAGGCCAGCCGGCATACAACAATACCCATTGCCGTGGGCTTTGGCATCGGCAGCCCTGAAGTCGCCCGGGAAGCAGCCAAGTATGCCGACGCGGTCATCGTCGGCAGCGCGGTGGTGCAGAGAATGGAAAAAGGCGATGTGGCATCTGTGAGAGATTTCCTCTCTGGCATAAGGCGGGAGTTGGACAGGGGTGGACTGTAGGATGCGGTTGTCTGTCAGTGGTCGTGAATTTTCTTCCCTGGACGGGTCTTATACTATCATTCCGGTTTATACCGAAATACCGGTTGACTTGGATACGCCCGTTTCTCTTTATTACAAGCTGGTAGGCGACAGTCCGGGCTTTATGCTGGAAAGCGCCGAGAGCGGCAAGAATTTTGGCCGCTACTCCTTTATCGGCTCTGATCCGATGCTGCGCCTGACCGCTTATTCGGACCGGATGGAAGTCGTTGCTGACCAAAGGCGGTATCATATCGCAAAATCGCCTTTGACCGCCTTGCAAGAGGTTTTAGCCGGTTTCTCCTGTCCTGATTTTCCGGATTTGCCGCCTTTCAGCGGCGGAGCGGTGGGGTATCTGAGCTTCGAGGCCGCCGCTACCTGGGAGAGGGTCCGGGGGATGAGCATTTCCCCGGAAGCTGTCCTGGGGCAGTTTATGATCTGCCGGAAGATTGTCGCCATGGACCATCTGACTCACACCGCCAAGCTGATTGTTCTGGTTCAGCCCGGCCTTCACGGCGTTCAGGTGGCCTATGACACGGCTGTGGCGGAACTTCGACAAATGGCTGATCAATTAAAGCAGCCCGTCCTCATTCCGGCGGAACAAGCTCCTGACTCTGGCAGGGAACCGCTGCTGCCGCCTGACGATCCCCCGATAAAGCAAAGTTACATGGAAGCGGTTCGAGCCGCCAAAGAATATATAGCTGCCGGCGACATATTCCAGGTGGTGCTGTCTCATCCCTTCACCCACCCTCTGACAGCCCCTCCCTTTATGCTGTACCGCCGGCTGAGGCGGATCAACCCTTCTCCTTACATGTTTTATTTCAATACCGGCAATCTGCAGATAGTGGGAGCGTCGCCGGAAATGCTGGTCAAACTCCAGGGCGGAAAAGTCTATTCCTGCCCCATCGCCGGCACCAGACCGCGGGGCCAGACCGCCGGGCAAGACGCAGCCCTGGCCGCCGAACTGCTGGCTGATGTGAAAGAATGCGCCGAACACGCCATGCTGGTGGATTTGGGCCGCAACGACATCGGACGAATCAGCCTGCCCGGCACAGTTGCAGCGAGCCGGCTGATGGAGGTGGAGAACTTTTCCCACGTGATGCATATCGTTTCCGAAGTAACCGGTCAGGTTGACCCGAAATACATGCCGACCGATGTGCTGGCTGCTTGTTTTCCCGCCGGGACCGTCAGCGGCGCTCCCAAGTGCCGGGCCATGGAAATCATCAATGAACTGGAGACAGCCGCGAGGGACAGCTACGCCGGCTCGGTAGGCTATATCGATTTTCGCGGCAATATGGACACCTGCATTACCATCCGGACTATGGCGATTGAGGGCGACCAGGTAACGATCCGCGCCGGCGCCGGCATTGTAGCCGACTCTGTCCCCGAACTGGAATACCAGGAGATCCGTCATAAGGCCAAAGCGTTATTTCGGGTGCTGGGAGGCGAATAGGGTGATTTTGCTGATTGATAACTACGATTCCTTTACCTATAACGTTTACCAGGCTGTGGCCAATCTGGGCTGCGAATTGCAGGTAATCCGCAATGACCGACTCTCCCTGCCGGAAATAGAACAGGGAAACTATTCGGCCATCATCATCTCCCCCGGACCGGGAACTCCCGACGACGCCGGCGTCAGCAAACAGGCGGTCGCCGTCTTCGCCGGCAAGATTCCCATTCTGGGAATCTGCCTCGGCCACCAGGTCATCGGCGAGGTCTTCGGCGGGAAGATCATCCGTGCCCCCCAACCCGTCCACGGCAAAGTATCCAGAGTGCATCACAGTGGAACCGGAACTTACGCCGGGGTGTCCCAGCCCCTTATGGCAGGGCGGTATCACTCTCTGATCGTGGATAAGGAAACTCTGCCCGACTGCCTGGAAGCGACGGCGGTCAGCGATAACGGGCTGATTATGGGAATCAGGCATAGGCAGTATAATATTGAGGGGGTACAGTTTCATCCGGAGTCTATTTTGACGCCGGAGGGGGGAAGGCTGTTGAGTAATTTTCTTGGCGGAATAAAGGGGAACGCTCATTAATGGACGGGAGATGAGAAAAACATAAGGCTCGGCGGGGCTTGCAGACGGGTGAGAGATACGCTATGTGCCGGAACTGTGCCGTTTCGTGACCAAAGCCGAAATCACCGCGTAGAATCATTCCCTTTAAAATATATATAGCGCCTCCGGTACAACCGCCGTTTTGCCAATCATTTGATTGGCAAAACGGCGGTTTTTATT
>NZ_AFGF01000009.1 GCF_000219125.1 Acetonema longum DSM 6540 | reverse complement strand
CTTTTCAGTGGATTGAACCAGTTTGGCCGTCTGATAATCCGTAATCGCCGATCCCACAATGGGAATGGTTTTGGTTTCATTGGCGACAATCTGCGCTGCCGGGGTCGCAATCGCAAAAATCAAATCCACTTTGTTATTCACGAACCGTTGGCTGATGGTCTTTAAATTGGACTGATCCCCCTGGGCGTTCTGCTGATCGAGCTTTATGTTGGCGCCGTCTTTATAGCCCCTGGCTGCCAGACCGTCCACAAAGCCCCGGTTCGCATCATCCAAAGCGCCGTGCTGTACCAGCTGCAATACGCCAATCCGGTAGACCTTATCCCCGCCGGCTTCCTTCTTTTCACCGCCGCAGCCGGCAATAGCTCCAACGGCTAACACGGCTCCCATTGCTAAGGCCATCACTTTTTTCCGAGATAATTGGTTTAACATACTACTCACCCATCCCTTTCTCTTAACGAGAAGCAAGCCTGCTTTGCAGATCTTGTTTCT
>NZ_AFGF01000008.1 GCF_000219125.1 Acetonema longum DSM 6540 | reverse complement strand
TGGGCCTACGGGAGAAACTGGAGCTACAGGAGAAGCTGGAGCCACCGGAGAGACTGGGGCTACAGGAGCAACTGGAGCCACCGGCGTTGGGGTGACAGGAGAAACTGGAGCTACAGGCGAACCTGGGCCAACAGGTGCTACTGGGCCAGGTGTTGGTGATTTTGCTTATGTATATAGTTTGTCCACTACTGCGATTCTCGTTCCCGCCAATACCGATGTTCCTTTTAATAATACTGGACCTATATCAGACATTACGCATCCTAATGATACTACTCTTGTTATTGCAACGACAGGAGACTACCTGGTTGAATACAGTGTATCTCTTAATTTTGTGACCCCCGCAAGCATAGCAATAGTCGTTAATGGAACTATTAATCCAGCGACACAGCTCACCTCGTTTAACCCTACGGATCAACTGATCGGTCAGGCCATTCTGTCACTGATCGCTGGTGATCAGATTACCGTGCGGAATACAGATACTTTGCCTTTCTTCCTAAGAATCAGCCCAAGTATAGGCGCTCAACTGACTATAAGCCAAAGATAGAGAGTGAAGGAATAGGAACTGGCATCTGGTAACAGAGGCCAGTTCCTGTCTGTATAGCACTGAACCAGGTAAAGCCTGTTGGCTCCGATGCTGGATATTTTCTAAATACTTTTTGAAATGTATCTACATAAGTAAAAAACATAAAATTGCTAAGTGACATTAACAATTATACATAAAAAGTCATATTGTATTATGAACAACGATTTATTAATCTTGGAGGAGGTAGCTATGCGTCGGTTCAACCATTTTGACGAAGATACACTTTGCCGAAAGAAAAATTATCTCGAGAAGCAACATTGTCATAAATTTTATCAACAGGATTGGAAAGCCTTTGGCCCTTTCGGCCCTTTCGGCCCCTTTGGTCCTTTTGGAAAATGTAAGCTTTGCAACCCTATTAATTTTTGCTGTCCTGTTGACGCTACCGATGATACCGAGTTAAGCGGTTTGGAAATTCAGCTGCAAAGCCCGTCACCATTGACTGTGGCACCCGGAGCACCTGTTGTATTTGACACCATGATTACTTCTTTATCATCGTTTATCTCTTACAATAATCTTGGTACAATAACGATTACACAATCAGGGGTGTTTTATGTTGACTGGTGGATAGCGATAGGCGGTATAGCGGGTGGAGCGGATTTTGTACCTACATTTGCTGTTACTACTTCGGCTGGCGATAATATCAGAGCTTCAAGCCCTCTCATAGCAGGACAACTGAGTGGCAATGCTTTGATTTCAATTACTGCAAGTCCGGTACTTCCGGTAACTTTACAACTGATAAATGCCACGGATGGAGCAGTAGTATTTGGATTAACCCCCATTAAAGCAGACTTAACTATTGTTAGTATATAGCGTCAAACAAAATCGCGAAAAAAGAGCAAAGTCTGATGATATTGATATTTTTTGTGAGGTATGGCACAAAATGAACATCCCTAGTAGCCTGCTTGATTATTCTTTAGAATGCAGAGAGTGATCAAGGACTGCCGGCTATCCAACTAGGCCATTTTGTGCCATCGGTCCTTGACTGGATAGTTTAGTAGCAATAGACATTAACAGTCTTACATAAAAATTCATATTCTATTATGAACAATATATATCAATCTTAAGGAGGTAAATTATGCGTCAATTCGGCCATTTTGGCAAAGAGAGATTTAACAGAGAAATATATGATAGCGGAAATCAATCTCGTCATAGATTCTATCATCATCATGATTGTAAAAATTCCGGCCTTTTCGGCCCTTTTGGTCCTTTCGGCCCCTTTGGCCCTTTTGGACAGTGCAAACCTTTTGATCCTTGCAAGCCTATTCATTGTCCTACCGGGGTTGCCGGAGCTACAGGAGCTACAGGAGCTACAGGAGCTACCGGAGCTACAGGGGCTACCGGGGCTACCGGGGCTACCGGGGCTACCGGGGCTACCGGGGCTACAGGAGCTACCGGGACTGCAGGAGCTACCGGGGCTGCAGGGGCTACTGGGGCTACCGGGGCTACTGGGGCTACCGGGGCTGCTGGGGCTACCGGGGCTACAGGAGCTGCCGGGGCTACAGGAGCTGCCGGGGCTACAGGAGCTACCGGGGCTACGGGAGCTGCAGGGGCAACCGGAGCGACCGGCGCTATTGGACCAGGAACAGAATTGTTTACTGTATTGGGAAATACCGGAAGTGGAACCGTTGGTCTCGGCGAGTTCCTGATTATTCAATCCACTACACTTGACATTACGGTTACAGAAGGGTCGGCGATTGTCACAATTGAAGACCTGTCGCCTGGAGTGACCGGAGCTACA